>NZ_JBEXQG010000008.1:0-214270 GCF_040612485.1 Streptomyces sp. NPDC006385 | reverse complement strand
GCGTGCCCACGCAGGCAGCTCCCACCCGACCCAAGCTGTTACCTGTAGCGGCGCGTGGACACCAGCCAAGTCACTTCCAGCGCCTCGTCTGCATCGTCCTCGCCGTCCGAACCATCCGGCGGAGGAACTCGGCGCACGTGCTCGATCTGCCGCTCGATGCCTCGCAGGTTCTCCTGCAGGTCCATGGTCACCACGCCGTCCACGGTGACCTTCAGCGGGTCGGCGAGAAGCTTGGCGCGCCGCTCGCCCAGCACCTCGAGCGCGACCGCGCGCACTGACCGCAGGCGGAAGAAGCGGCGTTCCAGGTCGGCCGGGTCGGTGTCTGGGCCGAGCTGCGCGAGCAGCCACGACCGCTGAAACTCGTCCACCAGGATCACATCCCTCAGTACGCGGCACGGCCTGGAGCCGCTCGGGGAATTGGCTCCAGGCCGTGCGTGTGAGCGTATTACGCAGAGGACGAGCGTCCCCGTCGTGACGCAGGCTTCTTCGCTCCGCCTGCGCCGGCCGTCTCTTCCTGGCCGTCGTCCTTGTTCCCGGACGGCTCCGCCGTCTCCACCACGGCAGCCTCGTCCGGCTCGTCGCAGTCGTCCGGCGGCACCTCCCACGCGTCCGGGTTAGTGATCAGCACGGCCACCTTCGGGGCCGGACAGTCGCCCGGCAGCAGGATCAGCTCCTCCCGTGTGGTCGGGTCCTGTACGTAGACCGCGGCCTTCAGCCGCCCGCGGCCCGCCATCACAGGACCTTCGCCACGATGTGCGCGTCCGGGGTGTGCATCACAGGCATGCCGACCGCGGCACCCTTGGTCCAGATCTGCACGGGGTCATCCTGGACACCGCGCGTGATGATCAGGCCGGGAGCGTCCTCCCGGAGGATCTCCGGGTTCGCCCCGCGCGACAGCACCAGGGCCTCCGCGGTCACCCCATACATGGTCTGCGCCCACTTCTCCCGCTCCGGCGGCACCAGAATCCACAGGTCCTCGGGCAGCACCTTGCAGGGCTTGCCGTCCACTCGCACCTGAGCCTTGTAGAGCTGGATCGGCGGCAGGCTGTAGTTGCCGCGCACCACGTTGATCTGCTGCGGGGTGAGCGTCGCCGTCGGCGTGGTCGACGGGGACACCGACCCGTAGTAGGCCGCCCGGTAGGCGTTGTTCGCCGCCAGGTAGCTGAAAGCCTTCCGGGAGGTGATCACCAGCTCCGGCTCCGGCGCGCCGATGTCGTCCAGGTGCTGGATCCACCGCAGCTCGTCCGCAATCGGGTCGGAGGCCGGGTCCGACCACGGAATGCGGGCGACGGGCATGTTCTCGGCGGGGACGTTCCAGTCCACCTCCAGCGTCAGGCCGTTCTCCTGTTCCAGCGTGAACCGGCCGTCCACGAGCACGTCGCCGGCGGCCAGCTCAAGTCGGGACCGGATGGCCTCAACGTGCCGTTCCACGTCGTCGTACAGCAGCTCGATGAGCCGGTCCTGATCCGAGCCGTGCGACGCCTCCAGCAGGATCTGCTCCTGCTCGGAGACGACGAGCTTCTGGCCCAGCGCGGGCAGCGCACCCTCGCGGGAGGTCTGCCACGCCTCACGGGTCGCGAACGGCACCGAGGCGTTGAACGCCCGGTACTTGGCGACGTTGACGTACCGGCCGGAGTCCTTAGTACGCCACTTCACCTCCCGCATCTCCACGGTCGGGAAGATCGTCTGCGTGAGGAGGAAGTCCTTCGGGGACGGGATCGCTCTGGCGAACGCCGTCAGGTCCATGACCGAGACGTCCTTGAGCAGGTCCTGAATCGTCACAGCTCACACCGCCGCTCAGACGAAGCGGATCTGCGCGGCACGCGGGTGCCACACGAGCTGGGACACGTCGATGCCGCCGGGGACCTTCGACGCCTTCACCGCGCCGTGCCACAGCAGCGCGGCCGGAACACGGGTCTGCCCCGGAGCGAACGGGGCTTCGGCGATCACGAAGCCGCGCAGGATCTGGCGGCCGCAGTGAGCCTCCGGGTCGTACGGGCCGTACAGGCCGGACTCCGTGACCCTGCCGACCGGCACACCGGACAGCACCCGGCCGTACGGGTCACAGCCGTCGCCGCAAACGTAATGCGTGCCCTCGCAGAACAGGTTCAGGTCTAGGGTGATCGTGTCGACGGAGTCGGTGCCGTGCAGGGACGCCAGCCACTCGCGATTGGCGGTCGTGTACTCGGACGTCGAGACGGGCTGAATGGTCATGCGCTTGGTCTCCATGGACGCTGCGGTCAGATTCCGCACACCGCCCACGGAGGCGATGCCGTCCACGAAGTTCAGGGGGCGTGGTCCCCCAAGATCTGGGCCCGAACTATCGGGCGGCGGAGTCGCTGAACTCCGGGATCAGGCCACGGCGCTTGGCCATCTCCAACCCGGCCGACCCGGGCTTGGACACCGGGGCCGTGCGGGTCGGGCCGCGACCGGCCGGTGCACCCGCGGGGGCCGCCGGCACAGGCGTGCGCACCTCACCGAACAGCTCAGGGCGGCGTGCCCGCAGCGCCTCGGCCGCCGCCTGGATCTGCGCCTCGTCCGCGTCCTCGTCGTCCACGGCCAGCAGACGTTCCGCGTCCACCAGATCGTCACCCTCCGCGCCGAGCGCCACCAGCGCGGCCCTGCGAAGCGCCGCCCTCTCCCGCTCGGCGGCCATCTCCTCACGGCGCGCGGCCTGCAACTCCCGCTCGGCAGCAGCCTGTTCCCGGCGCTCCACCTCCGACAGCGCGGCTTGCTCGGCCTCCCGCTGCGCGGTCACGAACTCGGTTAGCGCCTTCGGGGAGTCGAACCCGAGCGTAGCCAACAGCCGCTTGATCGCGGCCCGTTCTCCTTGCGCCTTCTCACGGGTGAGCATCTTGCCCAACCGGTCCTGAGTGACTGTGACCTGCTGCTCCTGGCCGCCGCTCTCGGCGGCGTCGTCGAGCTGATCGTTCGTCTCGTCCTCCGAAGAGGCACCAAGAATCGGGTAGATCGGCCGCCCGTCACGGCGGTGGCCGACAGGACGGTGAGGCGGCAGGGGCCGGACCATACATCTCCTCCAGAGCGCGCCCCCGCGCTGACGGCCAGTGTAGCCACCTGCGCCGACACGGCCACGAGCCCTGTCCGACCACGCCCGGATGGCGCGTCACCGGCCCGCCTCCACCGGCTCCCGGTCGCTCACCTTCCCGACCGGCTTCTTCATGCCGACCGACGCCGACCCCTCGTCCTCCTCCTGCCCCTCGTCGTCCTCGCCGCGCCCGCGCTGAGCAGCAGCCTCCGCCATCCGCACCGCGGCCTCCTGCTCCGTCTTCGCCCTGATCCGCTCCACCTCCTGCGAGGCGTCCTCGATCGGGTACCCGGCCTCCAGCAGCATCGCGACCGCCGTCTCCAGCGACAGCACCCCCGCCCCGTACGCCTTCACGACCTCCTCCAGCACCGCACCCCGGTCCGTCGGCGTGTGCGGCGCCCACGCCAGCCGCGCCGGCAGCGTCTCCCCAGCCGTCCAGCCCTCCGCACGCCCGGCCTGATACAGCCGCTGCACCATCTTGAACAGCAGCCGGTACTTGTGCTCCCGCGCCAACCGCATCATCCCGATCAGCGCATCCAGCGGCCCCAAGGCCAGCTTCAGCGCGTACCCCGACGGCACCTCCGTGGCGTCCAGCGTCCCGAGACCCGCCGCCGTCACACGGCTGTTCGCCGCGATCCGCTCCAGCAGGTGATCCACCCGAGCCCGCAGTTCGGCCAACTGCGGCGACGTGTCCAGGGCATCCATCCGCCCCGTTTCACCGAGCTGCCACACCGCACCGGCCTTCACCTGAAGCTCCTGCGGCTTGCCCGTCACCCGGTCCACCGGCAGCCGCGCACCCGCGAGCCCGATGATCGGCGTGCCCGTCGTCGCCGAGGCCGCCGAGCTGTCCGAGTCCGTGGCCGCGAGCTCATCGAGCGCCTGCAGAACCCGCGCCAGAATCGAGCGCCCCCAGTGTTCCCCGCCGTCGGGGATCGTGTTCGCGATGTGGATCACCGGCACGAAGTCGATCATCAGATCCAGCCGGTTCAGCTCCGTGCCGTCCGGCCGCACCCGGAAGCTCGCCTTGTCCATCGGCAGCCGGTCCAGGGTCTCGCCGTTCTTCAGGTCCTCCAGAAGCCACTCCGCGTCCGTGAGGTAGCACGTCACGTTCGACGTCCGCCCCGGCTCCCACGGGTACTGCCGCCCACCAGTCGCGCCGCCGACGTCGCCGCGCTCACCGTCCTCGGAGATCGGACCCAGCTCGTACGTCACCCGTCGCACCCGAGCCTTCAGCCCGGCGTCATCGTCCGCCGGCAGCTCCCACGCCAGATGCACCCGGCTGGGGAAGTCCTCGTCCTCGTCGTCCCACTGCGGGAAGAAGAACCCCGGATCGTAGACCCGCAGCGTCGGCCGCTGCTTCTCCGGGTTCCACGCCAGCACCATCACACTGTCCCCGAGCAGCACCGCCGCCCGCTCGGCCTGCTGGACCCGGAACGTCAGCAGCTCCTTGTCCGCCCACTTCCGCAACCGGCCCTGCACCGCCGCGGCCTCCGCCGCACCGGGCGTCGGCGTCTCCTCATCGGCGTGCTCCGCGCCCTCGACCGCAACCTTCTGTTCCGAACCGAGGAGGTAGCCGAGCGCGGTGTCCACCAGCTTCGCCGCGTCACCCAGCTCCCGCCGCTCCAACGCGCTCGCGTCGCCACCAGCCGCCGCAAGCTGCCCGGCCTGGTTGTTGTCGTACGAGGCCAACACCTTGTACGCGGACAGCCGCCGCAGCTCGTGCGGTGGCACCCACGTCTTGGCCAGCTCAGGGAACGCGCGACTGCCCGGTCGGCCAGCGTCGGCCATCACCGGCTTGTAGTTCAGCCACGACCACGCATCGATCACGAGTTGGCGCAGGCCCACAGGTCCCTCCAGGACGTCGGCCCCGCGCCAAATCGTTACCTTATCGGCCGTTCATACCGCGACCGCCCACCTCCGGATGCCCGACAATCCCGCCATGCCGTCCTGGATCAGCAGCATCCTGCTCGCCGCCGCGACCACGCTCTTCGTCGGCCTCTTCGTCAACCCACGCCTTGAGGCCCGGAAGCCACGCATCGAAGCGAAGAACAACCGCAAGCGCGTCGCGTACGAGGCCCGTGCCGAGTTCAGCAAACGAGTCCTGACCATCCTGTCGGCATGCGGGCGGCTCCAGGGATCAGAAGTACCAGAGTCCCTCGCAGAAACACGCCCCGCCCTCGCGGAGAGGCTGGAAGCGGAGCGTCAGCGGTGGCTCGACCAACTCGATGAAGCCACGCGGTACCTGGTCGACAACCTGGAGCTGTTCACCCTCGGCTACGCCACCGACCGTCTCCGCTCCATCGTCGGCAAGTTCGCGGTCCATGCACGAGCCGTGGTGATTTCAGAACGCCCCGTCGAGAAGCAGGTCGAGCGACTCACCGCCCTCACGGCCCCCGTTCACACCCTCTTCTTCGCCTCCCGATGGCACGTCGCCGACATCGGTCAGAGCTTCAAAGAATTCGAGCAGGCACTCGCCGCCCTCGACGAAGACCTCCCCGACGAGCCCAGCGGAGCTCCGGAACTCAACACTCCGCAGCCGACCGCCTGACGTCTCATCGCCGCCCGCTAAGCCGCTGGTCGTCCCCACCACGTGGTGGCGGCATCGTCGGGTCGAGGAACAGATCCCACAGCGCCCACACCGCCGAGTCCAGCAGATCCGGCGAGTCCTCCGTCTCGCCCTGGCCGACGAACGTCGTCATCTGCTCCTCCAGCTCCGCGAACCGCCGAGCCGGACCGACATGCGACACCCGAGCCTGCTCGTACAGCTGCGCCGCGGGGGCCGCCCGCGCCCGCTTCCCGCGCGTGGCATGAACGATGCGCCAGTTCACCGTCGGGTCCACCTGCTCCAGCAGCGCGGGCAGGTAGTCGCCGCCGTTGTTCGCCTCGATGACCACGCAGTCCGCCCGGTGCTCGTGGTACAGCGTGGCGGCCCGCTTCATCGCCTGCGTCGGCGTGTACCGGTCCTGCTCGCAGTGCAGCAGATACCCGCGAGGCCGGTCGTCCCCGAACATCGTCTCCACCGGGAACCCGCGTCCCGCCACCGTGAACGCGGTCATGTCCGCGTTCTCGTGACTCTTGGTCGCCGGGTCCACGGACACCACCACGCGCTGGAGATCCGGCAGATGCTCGAGCCGAGGCCGGAAGCCCTCGACCTCCATCATCCAGCCCTTCCACAGCGCGCCCTCCACGTCCTCGAGTAGCTCGCCCGACAGCTCCTGCCGCCCCAGCCGGGTGCCGGCGTACTCCTCCTCCAGCTCCTCCCGCGCCGCCGCCGACAGGTTCGCGTCGTTCTCCCGCATGTGCCCGCGGGTCAGCACCACCCGCGGCGGCGCCCCGCCCTTCTCGTGTGCCTTCTCCTGCTCTCGGCCGCGCTCGACGAGCCGCTTAACGTGAGGGAGCGGCTTGGGCGTCGTAGAGATGACGACCTGCGGAGTGTCCGCCTCACGCAGGCAGAACCACAGCATGTCGTAGACCTCTTGCGCGGTGTGCCGCGACCAGGCCGCGTACTCGTCCAACCACGCCTTGTCGAACGCCCAGCCACGCAGGTTGTCCGGCGTCTCCGCACCGAACCCGCGAATCAGCGTGCCGTTCACCAACCGGAGCGTCGTCTCACCAAGCGACGAGTTGTACTTCGCCACCTCCTCCGGCAGAAACACCGACAGCAGCCCCGACTTCGGCGACTCGAAGCAGATGTCCCGCACCAACGTCGCGTTCTTCGCCACCACCGCGATCTGCAACCCCGGCGTCTGCGCCCACTCCCGCACCATCTCCGCCGCCGTCCGCGACTTCCCCCAGCCACGGCCGGTGAGCAGCATCCACACCGTCCAAAGCCACAGCGGCTGACGCTGCGCCGCACGGGCATGGTGATGCAGCCACCCCGCGTGGGGCAGCCCGTCACAGTTCGGGACCTCGCACGCCCAGCGCCGCGCCGACCGCTCATCGGCCCGCACGAGTGCCGCGACCTCGGCCTTCAACTGCTCGTCGCTCATCACCGACGGATCCGCGAACCCCTCGACCATCCGACGCTTCGCCCGGCCGCGGCTCACTGCGCGCCCTCCGACAGCCGCCGCTCCAGCTCGCGGCGCAGCTGATCCATCCGGGCCCGGCGCTCCTCGTCCGACAACGAGGCCACGTCCATGCCCTGGTCCCGGTCCTCGACCGCTCCGACCGCCGGGGCCTCACCCACGGCCCGCCGCTCGATCTCCGTCGCGACCTGGATGTACCGCAGCAGCTCCGATGGCGACAGCTCCCGCGGGTCGAGCGACTGGAGCCGCGCGACCGCCTTGCTCTGCACGGCCTGCGCCAACTTCGCGTGCCGACGCGCCAGATCGCGCCGCGCCTGCGCCTGCTCCGCGAGGAACAGCCGGTCCTGCTCCCGGTCGTAGGCCGCCGCCCGCATCACCCATGCGAACTGCCGCGACCACCGGCCCACCAGCGCACGGGATTTATCCAACTCCCGTGCCACTCTCGTGACACTCCGCGCCGGACCAAGGTCGCGGTACACGGAGAACGCCTCGAACGCCTGAGGAGACTCACGGTCCTGGCGCTCCCAGGGGTCGACGGCACCCCGGTCACTCACCGGTTGGCCTTCCTTCTCCCCATGCGCCACCGATTGCCAGCCACGTGCAGGGAACAAGGGTAGACGTCAGCAGGCGGCGTCCCGCCAGCAGAGCTGTCAGGGCCTTTCAGGTCATCCGGCTCTGCGTGGCGCGCTTCCCAAAGCCAAGAGAGCCGCTGTGAAGGAGATGAACGCGAGCACGGTGAACAGGAGTGGATAGCCGCCCAGCACACCAGCGAGTACCGCCCCGGCAAACGGCGCCAGGGCTGAGGCGATCGTGACCGGAGCACCAAGAAGACCGGAGAGTCGACCGTAGTGAGTGGTACCCCACCGATCAGCGACGGCGGTGGCCTGAAGCAGGGTGAGATTGCCGCGCACCATGCCGACCGCGACGGCAATGACGACCAGGAGAGGCACGGGGCCGGACACCGCCGCGAGCAGGACGGTGGTGCCACCACCCAACGCGATCAGGGTCACGGTGCGGGTCGTGACGCCGGTTCGACGAGCGAGGCTTGTGTAGAGCGTGCGTCCCAGAGTCTGTCCGGCGCCACCGAGGCCCAGGGCCCAGGCGGCCGTGGTGGGATCGGCCCCGCGCTCGGTGAGCAGGGGTACGAGGGCGATCACGACGGCGTACATCGCGAAGCCGTTGAGGGTCAGGGCGGCGGCGAGCAGGAGGAAGGGGCGGCTGCGAGCAACGGAGCTGCTGCTGTTGGGGAGTTGGGTGGGCTGCGGATGAGCCGGCGGCCAGGGGGCCTTCAGCGCGATTGCGTGGGCGGGGATCGTAATCGCGGCCAGGAGCACGGCGAGGACAGCGTAGGTCGTACGCCAGCTGAAGTGTTCGGCGAGGGCGGCAGTCAGGGGCGCGAAGGCTGTGGAAGCGAGACCGCCCGCGAGCGTGACGATGGTGAGGGCCCGGACGCGCTGTTCACCCCACCAACGGGTGAGGGCGGCGAAGGCGGGCTGGTAGAAGGTGGTGGCCATGGCTACGCCGGCGAGCAGCCAGGCCACGGTGAACACCAGCAGGCTGGGGGCGTACGCGATGGCCAGCAGGGCTACGACGCCGATCAGCGAACCGGCCGTCATGACAGCACGTGGGCCGCGGCGGTCGAGGATGCGGCCGACGGGGATGCCGGTGACGGCGGAGACCAGCAGGGCGCCGGAGAAGGCGGCCGTGGTGGCAGTGGTGGACCAGCCGGTGTCGGCGGTGATCCGGGCGTTGAGGACGGGGAAGGCGTAGTAGACGATTCCCCAGCTGGTGATCTGGGTGGCGCAGAGGGCCGGCAGGGCGGCGCGGGGCCGCGACCGGTCCCCCGTTCCGGTCGCGGCCCCGCGGGCGTCGAGGTCGGGCACGGTGGTCAGCAGCCGCCGGAGGTGGCCGGGGCGCCGACGCCGATCTGGAGGGTTGCCGGGGCCGCGCAGCAGCCGCCGCCTTCGTCGGCCTGGGCTGCCTCGGGCTCGTCGAACAGGCCCGCGCCGCCGCAAACGCCGGTCTCGGGCAGGGTCAACTCGACGCGCTCGGCGGCCTCCTGGTCCCCGGCGAGTGCGGCGGCGATGGAGCGGGTCTGCTCGTAGCCGGTCATGGCGAGGAAGGTCGGGGCGCGGCCGTAGGACTTCATGCCGACCAGGTAGACGTCCTTCTCCGGGTGGGAGAGCTCGCCCACGCCGTGGGGGTAGACCGTGCCACATGAGTGCACGTTCGGGTCGATGAGCGGGGCGAGTGCGGTCGGCGCCTGGAGGCGCTCGTCCAGGCCGAGGCGGAGCTCGGAGAGGAAGGACAGGTCGGGGCGAAAGCCGGTCAGGACGATGACCTCGTCGACCTCCTCCAGGCGGCGGCCGTCCTCGGCGACCAGGACCAACTGGTCCCCGTTCCTCTCCACGGCGGCCGTGCGGAAGCCGGTGACGGCGGAGGCGTAGCCGTCCTCGACGGCGGCCTTTGCGCGCAGGCCGAGGGCGCCGCGGGCGGGCAGCTGGTCGGCCTCGCCGCCGCCGTACGTGTTCGCGCCGATCCCCCGGCGCAGGATCCACACCGCGTGCGTGCCGTCCGCCTCCTTGGCCAGGTCGGCGAGGGAGGCCATCGCGGTGAAGGCGGAGTCGCCGGATCCGACGACTGCGGTGCGCTTGCCCGCGTACCGGGCACGGACGGCAGCGTCCTTCAGGTCGGGGACGCGGTAGGAGATGTGGTCGGCGGCCGTCTTCTCGCTGAGCGCGGGAAGACCGTTGGCACCGAGCGGGCTGGGGGTGGACCAGGTGCCGGAGGCGTCGATGACGGCGCGGGCGGTGATCCGCTCCTCGCGGCCGTCTGTCGTTTCGACGTGGACGGTGAAGGGCTGCTCGTCGCGGCCGGCGTCGACGATGCGGTCGCGTCCGGCCCGGGCGACGCCAGTCACCGTGGCGCCGTAGCGGACCTTGTCACCGAGGACGTCGGCGAGCGGCTGCAGGTACTGCTCGGCCCAGTCACCGCCGGTCGGATAGGCCGCCCCGTCGGGGCGCACCCAGCCCGTGGGGGCGAGGAGCTTCTCAGCGGCGGGTGCGGTCACCTCGGCCCAGGGGGAGAACAGCCGCACGTGCGCCCACTCCCGTACGGCGGTGCCCGCACTCGGGCCGGATTCCAGGACCAGCGGTTCGATGCCGCGCTCGACGAGGTGGGCAGCGGCGGCCAGGCCGACGGGGCCGGCCCCGATGACCACGACGGGCAGCTGGTCGGTGGTGGGCGCGTTCACGACGATTCCCCTTTTGTTTCGACAGGCGTCGATCTCTTGCGCAGCCAGCATGACACCTGATTCGATGTGCGTCAACATAGACATTCATCGAATCGGGAGATCGATTGTGAAGCAGGTCGACGTTGCCGTGATCGGGGGCGGTCAGTCCGGACTGGCCGCAGGCCACAGCCTGCGAGCTAGGGGTCTGGCACCTGTGGTTCTGGAGGCGTCCGGGCAGGCGGCTGGGTCGTGGCCGCGCTACTACGACAGCCTCACTCTCTTCTCCCCAGCGGGGTACAGCTCCCTGCCGGGGATGCCCTTCGACGGGAACCCCGATCGCTACCCGCACCGGGACGAGGTCGTCGCCTACCTGCTGCGCTACGCCGAACACCTCGACGCCGACATCCGCACCGGGACGCGCGTACTCGAAGTGCGTGCCGACAACGGCGGATTCCGTCTCGGACTGGAGGGCGGCGAGCAGCTGTCCGCCCGTGCCGTCGTAGCGGCGTCCGGGACCTTCGGCCGCCCCCACCGCCCTGAGCTGCCCGGCTTGAACGGTTTCGCCTGCACGGTGCTGCATGCCGCCGACTACCGTTCACCCGAGCCGTTCGAGGGGCAACGCGTCGTGGTCGTCGGGGCCGGGAATTCCGCGGTGCAGATAGCCGCCGAGCTCGGCGAGCGAGCGCGGGTGACCCTCGCCTCCCGGCATCCGGTGCGGTTCGCCCGCCAGCGCATGCTCGGCCGGGACTTGCACTGGTGGCTGGCTCGTACAGGTCTCGACACGCTGCCCGTTGGGCGGTTCCTGCGCACGCCGCCGAGCCAGCTGGTCATCGACAACGGCCGCTACCGTGCCGCCGTCGAAGCAGGGGCACCAGACCGGCGCCCGATGTTCGCCGGAATCGACGGCGCTAAGGTCACCTGGGCCGACGGCAGCACCGAGGAGGTCGACACGATCGTGCTGGCCACCGGCTACCGCCCCGACCTCGGCTACCTCGCTGGACTCGGCGCGCTCGACTCGCACGGCCACCCGCGCCACCAAGAGGGCACATCCCTCACGCACCCCGGTCTGGCGTACGTCGGCCTGGAGTGGCAGCGCAGCCTGTCGTCCAACTCCCTGCGCGGCGTAGGTCGGGACGCTGCGCGTATCACCCGCCGCCTGGCCGCACACTTGGCCAGCATCTGAGCCGGGATGGCTTCGGCCTCGCCACTCTAGTTCGACATGTGTCAACATAGACGTATGTCGAATGTCGAGGCGCTGCCATTGCTGGAACCAGAGGCCCCCGAGGCCGCAGTGCCGTGCTGCCCGCCGCTGACCGAGCGTCCCTTCACTGCCGAGGAGGCCGAGCGGACGGCACGGATGTTCAAGGCGCTCAGCGATCCGGTGCGGCTGCGGCTGTTCTCGGCGGTGGCCTCGGCCGCGGGCGGCGAGGCGTGCGTGTGCGACATCTCCGACGTCGGGGTCTCCCAGCCGACCGTCTCCCACCACCTGAAGAAGCTCAAGGAGGCCGGGCTGCTCACCTCGCAGCGGCGCGGTACGTGGGTGTACTACCGGGTGGAGCCGTCAGTGTTGGCGGCCATGGGGCAGCTGCTGACCATCCGGTAGTCCGCCTGGCCGCGGCCGTCCTGCCGCACGCAGTCACTGCTGCTCCCCCTGTATGACGTCACTGCGTCACCAGACGTTCGTTCCCACGTCACCAACACACCCGCCACATAGGCAAGCATCTATGTCCTGGTGGGTGGGGCGCGAACCAACAGCCAGACCACGGCGATTACTTCGGCCTGCCACCCGTATGCCTTCCGAAAGGGACCAGGGTGCAGCATCGGCGCAGGAAACGAAGCCTTCTTCTGCCGCTCGGGGCGGCTGCTGCGGTTGTGGCAGCCGCAGGTGGAGCCGTGGCTTGGGTGTCGGGAGCCAACGGCTCAGACACCGCCTCCGCCCAGGACGTGCCGTCAGGGCCGCCCGCTGTCGCGCGGGCCGACTGCGCCAAGAGTGGGAAGGTGCCCGGCTCGGGGTCGACCGCCCAGGAGAACGCCATGAAGTACTGGATCAAGCAGTACGAGCGGGCGTGCGCTCCGGTGCGGGTCGCCTACAACCCATTGGGCTCCGGTGCCGGCGTCGTCCAGTTCCTGCAGAGGACAACGGCGTTCGGCGGCACCGACAGCCCGGTCGATCCGAAGGAGTACGCACCGGACGAGAATGTCTGTCCGGGCGGGCGGGTCATCAATCTGCCCATGGTGGGCGGCTCCATAGCGATGGGCTACAACGTGCCGGGAGTCGACGACCTGGTGCTGGATGCCGCGACGATCGCCAAGATCTTCGACTCACAGATCACCACCTGGGACGATCCGGCCATCCGGACGCTGAACCCCGGCACCGAACTGCCCTCCCTGCCCATCCGAGCAGTGCACCGGTCCGACGACTCAGGCACCACACAGAACTTCCAGGCGTACCTGGCGGGCGCTGCCCCTGAAGTCTGGTCGCACCCGGCGGAGAAGGCATGGCAGGGCAAGGGCGGCGAGTCGGCCAACGGTTCAACCGCCGTGGCGTCCGAAGTCGCCTCGACATCGGGGTCCATCGGTTACTTCGAGCTCTCGTTCGCCGCCGCCCGCCACATCAAGACGGTCCGCATCGACACCGGCGCCTCCGAGCCGGTGGCGGCCACCGCGCAGACGGCGTCCGCGGGAATCGCCGCCGCCACGGTGGTCGGCAAGGGCAAGGACCTCACCTTGAAATTCGACTACCGGACGTCCGCCGACGGCACGTATCCGATCGTCCTGGTCAGCTACGAGATCGTCTGTGACAGAGGAAACGCGGCCGACACCCTGCCCGCACTGAAGTCGTTCCTGACCTACACCGCAAGCGATGCGGGCCAGAAGCCGCTGTCCAGGATTCACTACGCGCCGTTGCCGCAGTCCGTCGCCGCTGAGGTGCGCAAGGTCGTCGGCACGCTGAGCTGACGAAGGGACGGCGCGTGGATCACTCTCTGGCGTCGAGGAACGCGGTGCTTTCGCGGCCTGCCCGATGCGTGAGGGGGCCGAGGCTGGGACGGTCCAGTCATCGTGGCCGAGCAGGTGAGCGCGGTTCGTCCACGGCTGGCGTACCGGCTGTGGCGGGCACGCGGATGTTCGAGGCGTTGAGCGAGCGTACGGGAGTCGCCGGCCGATGTGTCTGGCTCTCGCCGGGGCCAGGGGTACGACACCGTGCCCCAGCCTGCCCGTCCGGTCCGGTCCCACAACGTCGTCTCAGTCGGCGGTTTCGGCAGACCAGATAATGGCGGGGGGTGTGACGCGTGCGCACAAAGGGCAGCCGTATGCGTCGGTGAGGCCGAGGCGTCCGACGAGGAGGCCGGTGTGTGCTGCGGCGTCGAGTACGCCGGCGGGGACTGCGCCGAGCAGAAGCTTGGCGCGGCGGAACATGGTGAAGGTGCCGGGCTCGTCGACGGTGCCCCACGACAGGTAGATGAACCGTTCGCCTGGACGGCCCTGGATGTAGGGGCCCTTGACGTCGATACCTGCGGCTGCGGCGGCCGTGGTGCACGGTAGCGTCCAGGTCGCACAGGTGGCGTCGCCGGCCTGGATGCCGAGGAGTTCGTCCCGGCGGGCCCGGCGCTGCACGGCGACATGAACGTTGCGGTACGTCTGCACGCTGTTGTCGCTGGGTGCTGTGGGCGGGCAGGTGAGGCCGGGCAGGTCGACGGCGTCGACGCGGATGGTCAGCTTGCTCATCATCGCCACCGTTCTGGGCACGGACCTGCGTGGGTCCGCGTGCTCGTGTCCATGAGGGCTCAGGCTGGTTCGGAGTCTGCCAGCAGGGAGCCGAAGACGGACCGGCCCAGGACTTCGGCGCGGTCCTGAGGGATGGTCTGGCCGGTGAAGTCGGGGTGCTGGTCGGCCCACTCCTGCGCGGTACGGCGGCTGGTGAAGAAGTTCAGGGCGCCGCAGGCGATGTCGGCGGCAGGGCCGGTGCACGAACGCTGGCCCAGGTAGACGACGGCGGACGACGGCCGCCAGGTCAGGCGCCCGCCTGTGGAGGTGACGGTGACCGTCTCGCCGGTGACCGGGTCGGCGGAGGTGATCACGGCGTCCGTGCGGAGCATGTCCGGCATGCCAAGCGCGTCGATCGCGCACATCGCCCACACCTCGATGCCATCGGCCAGCCTGACCCGATGGGCGGTGGGCACGGCGGAGAACGGGTACGCCGCCCGGATGCGGCCGTGGTCGTCGAGGGCGAGGAAGTCCTCAGCCGCCAGGTCGGCCAGGACATCGGTCGCGGCACGGCCGTGGGCGGCGGCCCGGGGTTCCAGGTCGGCGGGGTCGGGCGTGCTGCCGGTCGCAGCAAAGTGGCGGAGCACGGCCTGCTGTACGGCGCGCAGCCCGCCGTCTACCGGAGCCAGACGGCCCCGTCCGCCGCGGCCGACCGTATCCACCGGTGAGCACTCGGCCTCGCAGTCGCGGCTTTCGGCCGCCTGCAGCGCGCTCCGCAGTTCATCGACGCTCGGTGCCCCGTCGACCGTGCCGTCCAGTCCTCGGTACAGACGGCAGGAGACGGATACCCGGGCGTCCGGCACCGCGAAGGGATCCACGCCGTCGATCAGGACTGTGGGCGATCCGGTCATCCCGAGCCGGGCGGCCCGTTCCTCGTCTGCGACCTCGACCAGCTCCACGTCCGCACCTCGGCCGTCTAGGCCGTTTCCTTCGGATCATCTGATCGTTGGTTTGGTTGTGCCTCTGACTGACGCCCAGTGGGCGCGGATCGAACCGCTGTTACCCGATCGATCGCCGAAGCGGGGCGGGCGTTGGCGCGATCACCGGCAGGTGATCGACGCGATCGCGTGGAAGTACCGCACCGGCTCGCCATGGATGGACCTGCCCGAGGAGTTCGGCTCTTGGAAGGGCATCCACAACCGCCTGAGGAAGTGGGCGGCCGGCGGCACCTGGGAGAAGGTCTTCACAGCTCTGCTGGCCCAGGCCGATGCCGAAGGCGATCTCGACTGGGTCGTCGCAGTCGACTCCACCATCGTCCGCGCACATCAGCACGCCGCCGGGGCCCGTCAAAAGGGGCCCCGGCCGGCGAGCCGGACGACCATGCCCTCGGACGTTCACGCGGCGGACTGACCACCAAGATCCACCTGGCCGCTGACGGCCGTTGCCGCCCCCTGGCCTTCCACATCACACCGGGCCAGGCGGGCGACGCACCCGCGTTCACACAGGTCATGGCGCGCTTACGAGTGCCCCGGCCGATCGGACGACCAAGGGTCACCCCGGAGGTGGTCCTGGCCGACAAGGCGTATTCCTCCCGCGCCATTCGCACCCACTTGCGCCGTCGGGGCATCACGGCGGTCATCCCTCAGCCTGCCGACCAGATCGCCAAGCGCAAACACCGCGGCCGATCCGGCGGCAGGCCACCGGCCTTCGACAAGACCGCCTACCGGCAGCGCAACACCGTCGAGCGGTGCATCAACAAACTCAAGCAGTGGCGCGGCCTTGCCACTCGATACGACAAGACCGCCACCGTCTACCTGGCCGCACTGCACATCGCGGGCATCTTCATCTGGTCCGCTCGGTGATCCAGAAGAAACGGCCTAGTGCACGGGCGATCCGCTCCTCGATCACAGGGGCGTTGGGGCAGTCGGGCACGGTCAGCACCCTGATGCGCATGGCGGCGTCCTCCCAGATCAGAGCCTGTGCATTCGAAGCTAGACCTTCCAGCATGGTGGAAGGTCAAGTCGTACGCTGGCGGCATGCGCATCGGCGAGTTGGCCGCCGCCTGCGAGGTGACGGCCAAGACCATCCGCTTCTACGAGCAGGCCGGTCTGCTGCCCCAACCTGCTCGCACCGCCGCCGGCTACCGCGACTATCTGCCGGAGGCCGCCACCCGGCTGACGTTCATCAGGGACGCCCAGAGAGCCGGGCTCACCCTCGCCGAGATCCGCTCGGTCCTGGCCCTGCGGGACTCCGGACAAGCCCCGTGTGATCACGTAGGTGAACTCATTCAGCGGCACCTGACCGACATCGAGCACCGCATGGCTGAGCTGCGCAAGACCCGCATGGCCTTGCGAGACCTGGCCGAACGCGCGGCCCACACTCATCCGAGCACCTGCACTGAGGCAGATATCTGCACCATCATCGGCCGCCCAGTAGGAAGGTGACAACGACGGGTTGTCAGTCGTTCGAGGCGCAATCTACGGCTGTCAGCATGAGCGACGAGCCCACCGTGGAGCAGCTCATCCAGGCGGCCCACACCCGTGCCGGAGACGGCGACGTACTCGCCCTGCTGGACGCCGTCATCGCCGTAACCCATGACGTGTCGGACCGTGTTGACGCGGCCGTCGACGTGGTCGTACGCCAGGTGCGCGACGCCGGGCACTCCTGGACCGTGATCGGCGAGCGCCTGGGCATCTCCCGCCAGGCCGCTCGCCAGCGGTACGCCGACCGCGTCGTGGACACCCCTCCCGCGGTTGGTCTCATCCGCGGCCGCGACCTGGAGAGCGCACTCAGCCTCGCCCTCAAGGCCGCTGCGAGCGACGGGCTGGCCGAGGCCGGCACCGACCATCTGCTGCTCGGCCTGCTCACCGACGGGGTCGCCGCCGCCACCCTTGAACAGCTCGGTGTCACCCGGGACAAGATCCGCGAGGCAAGCAGGCGACTCTTCGACTATCCCCCCACCGCCACGAATCCCTCGGCGACTGTGGCCTTTGCTGCCGAGGCCCAGGCCGCGCTACACGCCGCCGAGCAACTGGCCACCGAGCGCACCCCCACTTGCGCCCCCGTCGTCGCCACCACGCCGCAGCTGCTCGCGGTCATCGCAGCCAACCCCGGCTCGCGGGGCCGCCGCGTCCTGAACGACCTCGGGGTGGACGTGGCGGACATCAAACGCCTGCTGCACTGCTACATCAACGTCCCGCGTACCGCCTTCGGCCGCCGCTCCCGCCGAGGACGCTCCGGTGGCAAGAAGCAGCCCGCCCGCTGCTCCTTCTGCGGCCACCCACGCAGCGAGGAGCGCCGTCTGGTGGCCGGCCCCGACGTATGGATCTGCGCCGAATGCGTCGAGCTGTGCGGGGAGATCCTGCGCCAGCCCGCCGGGACGGGCGAGGCGCAAGGCTGAGGACCCGACAGGAGCGGGGCCCCGTTGATCAGCGGTCGTCATCGGCCAGCGTCAGCTGCCGGCGATGGAAGTCGAAGTGCTGGGTCGGATACCGGTAGAGATCCGCGATCGTCATGACGTCCTGGAAGAACGGATCCCAGCGAGTCGGGTAGTGCATGGCGAGCGCCAGGTCCGCCTCCCTCTCGGCGTCGAGGCGACGGTGCAGCCAGGCGATCATGCGGTCGAACAGCGCGCCCATCCCGCGTCGGCCCAAAACCCTCGCCCCGCCCAGGGGGCCCAGGTAGTTGACGACGTCGAACGGCCTGGTCGCGGCATTCAGAACCTGGGCGAAAGCCCGGCTGACGCTAGCTGGCAGCCGCCCGAACACCCGCAGCAGTACCAGCAGCGGCCGCATCAGGATGTAGCCGAACAGCATGTGGAACAGCAGCTGCCCATTGGTCCACAGGGTGCCGTCGGTGCCCTGACGCAGGTCGGTGTCGGTAGCGCCATCCAGGAGCCGGTGGAACGTCGTACGGGCCCGCTCCAGCTCCTCGTGGATCGCCCGGCGATCCACCGCTGCCCCATCCTCCATGGGGCCCACCTGTCCTCCCGACGTCGGCGCACCGCTGTGGGTAACGCTCACCGCGCCACGGTTCGAGCGACCTCGTCCCCTCCATGGTGGCGGCAATCCCCCGTGCGACAAAGGATGGCCTCGCTTCCGCCATGAGGACCCTGTACGGACGGCTTGGCACTCGCCGCCCGCCACGGCTGGGCTTGCATCCGGTACCCAGGTACAGGTTTACCGTCGTTGGTGTGCCCCGGTCAGGGGTGTGATGACGGGAGTGTGCGCGATGACCGATCTGGAGTGGGTGCCGCAGTCGTGCGCCCTGCCCACCGAGAAGCAGCCGCTGCGGATTGCCGAGTGGGACGCGCTGTTCAGCGAGCATCTGACCGCGCTGTCGTATCCCGCGGCGCGGCGCGTCCGGCTGGAGCTGTCCGCCGCCTCGGGGGTTGAGGACGGGGTGCGTGATCTTGCGGGACGTGAGAGCGGCTGCTGCTCGTTCTTCACCTTCACCGTCACGGCCGACGCGGATGCCGTCCGCCTGGACATCGCGGTGGACCCGGTGCACCAGCCGGTTCTGGACGCACTCGCCGAGCGGGCCGCCGGCCTGGCCGGGCTCGGAGAGCAGCGGTGAGCGCCGGCCTGCGCAGCGGTCAGGTGGCCGAGGCCGCCGGGGTGAACATCCAGACCCTGCGCTACTACGAGCGGCGCGGCCTGCTCACCGAACCCGAGCGCAGCTCCGGCGGTCACCGCCTGTACGGGGAAGAGGCGGTGACGGTGCTGCGCGTGATCAAGGCCGCCCAGCGCCTCGGCTTCACCCTGGAGGAAGTGGCCGAACTGCTGGAAGCTGGCCGCCACCGGCACGGCAGACAGGTCCCCGGCCTCCAGCAGCGGGCGCAGGCCAAACTCGCCGAGGTGGACGCGAAGATCACCGACCTGACCACCATCCGCGCCACGCTCGCCGCTGCCCTCGAAGCCGGATGCGACGACCTGACCACCTGCTCCGCAAGCCCCTGCTGCCCGATCCCCTTCACCGACCTCGCCGAGGAGAGACGCCATGCCGGCCCCTGCTGCTGACCCGCGCACCAAGCGCACCCCGAAGGCGCTGGCGGGCCTCGCCGGACTGGCCTGCCTGGCGTGCTGCCTGCTGCCCGCCCTGATCACCGCGGGCGTGGTGGGCGCCGGGGTGTCCGCTGCGGTGGGCTGGCTGCCGGGTATCGCCCTGGCCCTGGCCGCACTCGCGGCAGCGGCCTGGTGGTTCTCACAGCGCCGTGATGCCGGCTGCTCCTGCACGTCGGCGGCCAGGCCCGGCACGCAGTGCGGCTGCGGACCCCAGCGGATCAGCGGTCCGGACGGTCGGTAACGTCCCGTCCATGACCGTCGCTCGTTCTGTTGCCCTGTTCGTCGTCGCCGCCCTGTTCGAGATCGGCGGGGCCTGGCTGGTCTGGCAGGGCATCCGCGAGCACAAAGGCTGGATCTGGATCGGCGCCGGCGTGATCGCCCTCGGCCTCTACGGCGTGGTGGCGACCTGGCAGAACGACGACAACTTCGGCCGCATCCTCGCCACCTACGGCGGCATCTTCGTCGCAGGCTCGATCGCCTGGGGCATGATCGCCGACGGCTACCGGCCGGATCGATACGACGTCATCGGCGCTCTGGTCTGCCTCGCCGGGATGGCCGTGATCATGTACGCACCCCGCAGCAACTGACGCACACAGGTCGCGGCGATACCCACAAGTCACAGGCCAAAAGCGCCTGCCTCGACGAGGATCAGCCCGCCCAGGGCGATCAGGACCAGCGGGAGCAGGACGTGGCCCCACCGGCTGAGTGCCTTCGCGGTGACCGGACGGGGGGCGAAGAAGCGGCCCGCGATGCACCGCGAAGGTGACCGCAGCGACCTCCAGCACCCTCGGTCCGCCCTCGGTCACCTCCTGCTCGTCGTCCTCGTCTCCGCAGCTCTGCCACGCCTGCCAGGCCGCCCTGAGACCGCGCCCGAGGGGCAGAAGACCGAGATAGGGGATGGCCGCCTCGAGCAGGAAGGTCGCGCCGAACGCAGCGGCCCCGGCGACGGCGAGGAGGGCGGCGAAATCGAGGTACTGGCCGAGCACGATCCAGCGGGCCGCTCCGGGGTGTCCGGCGCCCTGGGCGAAGAACAAGCCAGGATCAGGATGTCGTCGATGTTGGTGACGGCGAACAGACCCGACCGCCTGCCCACGATGCCCGGGTTCACGGGTGGGAGAACCTCTCGCTCGGCTGCCCGGCGACAGTACCCAGCGCGCTCGACTCGAACGGTCCCGGACCACAGATGAGGCCGTCGGATTCGGGGCGACACGGCGGCTCATCCCACGTTCGTCGCCTACACCGCGAGCAGCGCGGCAATCTCACGGGCCGCGTCGCGAGCCGGCCGCCCGACGCCGATGAGGGTGGCGGAGGCAGGGCCCGTCCAGTCGCCGTAGCCGAGCAGGTGCAGGCGCGGCTCGTCCACCGCCCGCGTGCCGACGGTGGCGATGTGGCCCCGTCGGCCGCGCAGTTGCAGCGGGGCAAGGTGGGACAGGGCCGGGCGGAAGCCGGTGCACCAGATGACCGCGTCGGCCTGCGCACGGGTGCCGTCGGCCCAGACGACGCCGTCGCGCTCGAGTCGCACGAACATGGGCGACGCCTTGAGCAGCCCGGCGTCCCGGGTCTCGCGTACGGGCGGTACTGCGACGATGTCGCCCAGTGAGGCGACGCCGCCAGTGTCGGTGCGGCCCTCGTCGAGGGCGCGGCGGCGGGCAGTGGCCACGTTGAACAGGGCGCGGCCGTCGATGTCGTCGGGGAGGAAACTGGGCGGGCGTTGGGTGACCCAGGTCAGCTCGGTGTTGTACGCCAGGTCGGCGGCGATCTGCGCGCCGGAGTTGCCGCCTCCGACGACCACGACCCGCTGCCCGGCGAAGTTGCGCGGATTGCGGTATTCGACGGTGTGCAGCTGCTGTCCACGGAAGTCCGCCCGTCCAGGGACGGCGGGCAGGAAGGGGCGCCACCAGGTGCCGGTGGCGCTGATAACCGCCCGGGCGTGCCAGCTGCCGGAGTCCGTCTCGACGCGCAGGAAGCGGCCGTCCTGGTGGACTCCTGAGACACGTACCGGGCGCTGCACCGGAAACTCGTATCGGCGCTCGTACTCGGTGAGGTAGGCGACCACGTGGCCTGCGTCCGGGTATGTCTCACCCGCCTGAAGAGGCATCGGGCGCCCTGGTAGTGAGGAGTAGGCGGCCGGGGAGAACAAGTGCAGCGAGTCCCAGGCGTGTTGCCAGGCGCCACCCGGCTCGGCCTGGGCGTCGAGGATGACGAAGTCCAGGCCGAGACGGCGTAGGTGGTAACCGGCGGCGAGCCCAGACTGGCCGCCGCCGACGATCACCACCTGCGTGTGCTGGTCGCCCGTCACGATGTCCGTACCGTGTGGGCGGTCTGCGGGCAGCACGCCGCGTGGGCGCGGTGTGCTGCGGCGCAGGTGCCGCACAGCAGCCGCCGCACCGGTGGCTCGGTGGCCACCGGGCGGGAAACGGGCTTGGTGCAGGTCAGGTACTGCTCGGAGAGTTCGGCGTGGACGGCGCAGACGGCGGCCCCGCACTGGGCGCAGACGCCAACGGCGGCGACCTGCGCACCGATGCCGGTGCAGTCCAGGCAGTGCATCAGCTCTCCTGCGGTGCCGCCGTCAGCTGCTGGTTGGCACTGAACTTCCGCCGCCAGGCCAGGGAGACGTACACGAGCGCCACCAGCACCGGGACCTCGATCAGGGGGCCGACCACACCGGACAGGGCCTGGCCCGAGGTGACGCCGAAGGTGGCGATGGCGACCGCGATGGCCAGCTCGAAGTTGTTCCCGGCCGCCGTGAAGGCGAGCGTTGCGGTGCGGTCGTAGGCCAGACCGATCGCCTTGCCGAGCGCGAAGGTGCCGAACCACATCACGGCGAAGTAGACCAGCAGCGGCAGCGCGATGCGGGCCACGTCCAGCGGCTGGGAGGTGATCGTCTTCCCCTGCAGAGCGAAGAGGATGACGATCGTGAAGAGCAGGCCGTACAGCGCCCACGGGCCGATCTTCGGAAGGAAGTTGGACTCGTACTTCTCCCTGCCCAGCTTCTGCTCGCCGATACGGCGGGTGAGGAAGCCGGCCAGCAGCGGGATGCCGAGGAAGATGACGACGTTCAGGGCGATCTTCCACATGGAGATGTGCAGGTGCTCGCCGTTGCCCAGGTTCAGCCAGCCGGGCAGCAGGTCGAGGTAGAACCAGCCGAGCAGGCCGAAAGCGAGGACCTGGAAGATCGAGTTCAGCGCCACGAGAACGGCGGCGGCTTCACGGTCGCCGCAGGCCAGGTCGTTCCAGATGATGACCATGGCGATGCAGCGAGCCAGGCCGACGATGATCAGGCCGGTGCGGTACTCGGGCAGGTCCGGCAGGAAGATCCACGCCAGCGCGAACATCACGGCCGGGCCCAGGATCCAGTTGATGACCAGTGACGAGACCATGAGCTTCTTGTCGCCGGTGACCGCGTCGAGCTTGTCGTAGCGAACCTTGGCCAGCACCGGGTACATCATGATCAGCAGGCCGAGGGCGATCGGCAGGGAGATGCCGCCGATCTCGACCTTCGCGAGGGCGTCGTTGAGGCCGGGGATGACCCTGCCGAGGCCGAGGCCGACGGCCATGGCGGCGAGGATCCAGACGGCGAGAAAACGGTCGAGCGTCGACAGCTTCGCGACGACCGAGGACTCCTCGGTGGTCGCGGATGCTTCGGTGCGGGTCACGGGCAGGCCCTCTTGTTGTCGGCGGCGGTACGAGCGGACTCGGCCAGGTCGGCGAACTGACCGGCGAGAGATGCGATGACGTCCGGGCGGAGCTTGTAGTACGTGTAGCGGCCGCACGGCTCGGTCTCGACGACCCCGGCCTCGCGCAGCACTCTCAGGTGGTTGGAGAGGTTGGTCTGCCGGGCGCCGGTCTCCTCCACCAGGTGGGTGGTGCACAGCGCCTCTTTGGCCAGCAGGGTCACGATCTGGAGCCTGAGCGGGTCGGCCAGAACCCGGATCAGGTCAGTGTCGACTGACGTCATCATGGACTGATACTCTCACATCAGTGGTGGCTGACACCACCGGGTGCTGATGTGATCCCGTGCCCGCCTTCGCTGCGAGACAAGAGAGACCTCTGATGTCCGACAAGCCCTCCGTGCTCTTCGTCTGTGTCCACAACGCCGGCCGTTCCCAGATGGCCGCGGCGTGGCTGACCCACCTGGCCGGGGACCGCGTCGAGGTCCGCTCCGCCGGCTCCAACCCGGGCGAGCACGTCAACCCGGCCGCCGTCGAGGCCATGGCCGAGGTCGGTATCGACATCTCCGCCGAGGTGCCGAAGATGCTCACCGTCGACGCGGTCAAGGAGTCCGACGTCTGCATCACCATGGGCTGCGGCGACACCTGCCCGGTCTTCCCCGGCAAGCGGTACCTGGACTGGCAGCTGGAGGACCCGGCGGGCCAGGGCGTTGAGGCCGTGCGTCCGATCCGTGACGAGATCAAGGTGCTGGTCGAGGGCCTGATCAAGGAGATCGCGCCGGAGAAGCCGGAGACCACCGCGTGAGCGAGATCCGCAACGTCATCGTCATCGGCTCCGGCCCCGCCGGATACACCGCTGCGCTCTACACCGCCCGCGCCAACCTCAAGCCGCTCGTCTTCGGCGGCGCGATCTTCGTCGGCGGCTCGCTCACCACGACCACCGAGGTCGAGAACTTCCCCGGCTTCCCCGAGGGCATCGACGGCCCCGTTCTCATGGAGAACATGCGGGCGCAGGCCGAGAAGTTCGGCGCAGAGATCGTCGAGGACGACGTCGTCGAGGTCGACCTGACCGGCGACATCAAGACCGTCACCGACACCGCCGGGACCGTGCACCGGGCGCGGACGGTGATCGTGGCGACCGGCTCCGGCTACCGCAAGCTCGGCCTGCCGAACGAGGAGGAGCTGTCCGGCCGAGGCGTGTCCTGGTGCGCGACCTGCGACGGCTTCTTCTTCCGCGACCGGGACATCGTCGTGGTCGGCGGCGGGGACACCGCGATGGAGGAGGCCACCTTCCTCACCCGCTTCGCCCGCTCGGTCACCGTCGTCCACCGCCGCTCCACTCTGCGCGCCTCGCAGGTGATGCAGAACCGGGCGTTCGCCGACGACAAGATCTCTTTTGCCTTCGACAGCGAGATCGCGGAGATCAAGGAGAAGGACGGCATGCTCGGCGGGGTCGTCCTGCGCGACGTCTTCACTGGCGCCACCCGCGACCTGGACGTGTCCGGCCTGTTCATCGCGATCGGCCACGACCCGCGCAGCGAGCTGTTCAAGGGCCAACTCGACCTGGACGACGAGGGCTACCTGAAGGTCGCCTCGCCCTCCACCCGTACGAACATCCCCGGCGTTTTCGCCGCCGGGGACGTCGTCGACCACACCTACCGCCAGGCCATCACCGCCGCGGGGTCCGGCTGCCAGGCGGCTCTCGATGCCGAGCGGTACCTCGCCGCCCTGGGTGACACCGGCGCCGGGGCGACCACGGTCGAGGACGAGTTGGTCACGGCTGCCGTCTGACCCTCACCACCCGCAGGAGACAAGCACCATGACTCTCAAGAGCGTCACTGAGGAGTCCTTCGACCAGGACGTCCTCAAAAGCGACAAGCCGGTCCTGGTCGACTTCTGGGCCGCCTGGTGCGGCCCGTGCCGGCAACTCGCGCCTTCCCTGGAGGCGATCGCCGCCGAGCACGGCGACAAGATCGAGATCGTCAAGCTGAACATCGACGAGAACCCGGCGATCGCCGCCCAGTACGGCGTGATGTCCATCCCGACGATGAACGTCTACAAGGGCGGCGAGGTCGTGCAGACCATCGTGGGCGCCAAGCCCAAGGCCGCCCTCGAGCGCGAGCTCGCCGACCACCTCGCCTGACGCGACCGACGGTGGGGTGCCCTGCGCACCCCACCGCACGCTTCTCTCCCCACTCCGACGGAGGTATCCCGGTGCCCAGCAAGCGCATCGTCGCCGTCGGCGGCAGCGACGCCGGCATCAGCGCCGCGCTGCGCGCCCGCGAGCTGGATCCCGACAGCGAGGTCACCGTGGTCGTGGCCGACGCGTACCCGAACTTCTCCATCTGCGGCATCCCGTACTACGTCTCCGGCGAAGTCGGGCACTGGAGCAACCTCGCCCACCGCACCCTCGCCGACCTCAAGGCCACCGGCATGGAGGTCCGCACCGACACCCTGGCCACCGGCATCGACGTGGCCGGCAAGCTGCTGGCGGTGCGCGGCGCGGACGGACGGAGCGAGGAACTGCCGTACGACGCGCTGATCGTCGGCACCGGCGCGGTCAGCGCGCGCCCACCCATCGACGGCCTGACCGGGCCCAATGCTCTCGGCCCACAGGACGGCGTGCACCTGCTGCACAGCATGGGCGACACCTTCGAGGTCATGCAGACCATCGCCGAGCGCCGCCCCAAGTCGGCCGTCGTCATCGGAGCCGGTTACATCGGCCTGGAGATGGCCGAGGCTCTGACCACGCGAGGCATCGACGTCACGCAGATCGAGGCCCTGCCAGAGGTCCTGCCGACCGTCGACCCCGAGCTCGGCGCCCTTGTCCACGCCGAACTCGAAAGCCACGGCGTCGAAGTCATCACCGGAACCCAGGTCTCCGCGATCAGTCGCGACCCCTCCGGCGAGGTCCTGCATGTCCGGGCCACCGGACCGACCGGCAAGACCTTCACCCGCGGCGCCGACCTGGTCCTGGTGGTGGTCGGCGTCCGCCCCGACACCACGCTCGCCGCGACCGCCGGGGCCAAGCTCGGCGTGAAGGGTGCGATCGAGGTCGACGAGTACATGCGCACCTCACTGCCCGAGGTCTACGCGGCCGGAGACTGCGCCGTCACCCACCACCGCCTGCTCGGCAAGACCTGGCTGCCGCTGGGCACCACCGCCCACAAGCAGGGCCGGATCGCCGGAGAGAACGCCCTCGGCGGCCACCGCTGGTTCGCCGGCAGCCTGGGCACCCAGGTCGTCAAGGTCTTCGACCTCGTCGCCGCCCGCACCGGCCTGCGCGACCACGAAGCGCGAGCCGCCGACCGAGGCTGGAACCCGGCCACCACCGCCAGCCGCCCCGACGACCACAAGGCGTACTACCCGGGCGCCTCACCGGTCTCGATCCGCGTCACCGGCGACACCAGCAGCGGTCTCTTGCTGGGCGCCCAGCTCGTGGGACAGCGCGGCGCGGAGATCTCCAAGCGTGTCGACACCTACGCCACCGCGATCTTCCACGGCATGTCGGTCGACGGGGTGAGCGAGCTCGACCTGTCCTACACTCCGCCGCTCGGCTCCCCGTGGGACGCGGTACAGGTCGCGGCGCAGGCGTGGATGAGCGAGCATCAGCTCGACGTACAGCGCAGCATCCTGAGCGCGTCGTAACGCCGAGGGTGGGGGCTCAGGCGGCCACAGGCTCCGGCTCGATTGCCGACGCCGGGTCGAGGATTTCCCGCACGCGGCGCAGTCCATCGTGGTTGAGGGAGTACCAGACCCACGTGCCGCGGCGGTCGCGGTTGAGCAGCCCGGCCTCAGTCATCACCTTCAGGTGATGACTGACAGTCGGCTGACGCAGCCCCAGGCACTCGGTGAGGTCGCAGACGCACGCCTCACCCTTCGGCGCGCGCTCGATGAGGCGTAGCAATTGCAGACGGGTTGGGTCGGCTATGGCTTTCAGCATGGCGGCGAGCCGCTCTGCCTCCTCACGGTCGATCAGCAGGCAGGACAGGCCCGGCGTACACGTCTCCGCCTCGTCAGACACCGCCTTCGCCTCCTCGCCATACGTAGAGATAGCCATCTATTCACCATAAGCGCCGGTCAGGTGTTCCCCCGGCGTTCGAAGACCCTCCTACCCACTTGTTCACCCAGGGTTCACTTTCGCTCCGCCCTGTCCAATACATAGACAGGCACCTATGATGCGAGGCAGGGAGAGGTTTTCTGTCGCGAACGGAAGAGGTGCCCCCATGGACGAGCAAAGCCGCTTCGGCCCGGCCACCCCTCCCCTTCACGACACCGGACCGGTCCTGGAGCGCATCGCCCGCCGCCTGGCCACACGCCATGGCCGCGCCTTCTCCCGCGAGACCATCGCCGCCTACGTCGAGGAGTGCGCCGAGCTCCTCGGTCACCGAGCCCGAAACACCCTCCACCTCCCGATCCTGGTGGAACGGTTCGCCGATCAGCGCCTGGGCGCGTTGGCCAAGGCGTCGGGGCTGTGCCCCAAGCCGGTTCCGCAGGTGCTGTTCGTCTGCACCGAGAATGCCGGCCGCTCCCAGCTGGCCGCCGCTCTCCTTCGCCACCGGGCCGGGGACATGGTGAAGGTCCGCACGGCCGGCTCCGATCCAGGATCCGAGATCTCCCCGATCGTGCAACAGCTGCTTGCCGAGCGCGGCCTGGGTACGGATGACGAGTTCCCCAAGCCCGTTACGTCCGAGGTCGTCGCCGCGGCCGACGTCGTGGTGACGCTCGGCTGCGGTGACGCCTGCGCCGTACTGCCGGGCCGACGCTATGTGGACTGGGACCTGCCCGAGCTGTCGGGGTTGGACATCGAAAGTGCGCGGTCGGTGTGCACGGCTCTGGCCGCACGGGTGGACGGCCTCGCCCGCGAGCTGGTCGACGCCCCGATCCCCGGCGCCTCTTCGGATCACGGCCATCTCGGACACAGCATGTGATGTGCCATCGCTGACGCAGCCCCCGTCACAGCGACCCGCCGCTCCCGCCGAGCTCCAGGGCAAAGTCGCTAACAGGTGCCCTGCGGCGCGCTGTTTACTTGCCGTGGAGCATCACATCGCGGGGAGGGAGCGGGTACGTGGGCAGAGCGTCCGCAGGAAAGAAGGCGGCCAGAACAGGCAGGACGCGTGACCACACCGTTCCCCAGATGTACTTGCGGCACTTCGCCGAACATCAGGCACGTCGTCAGTACGAACTGCGTGTGCGGCGCCTCGACAACCCCGACCGGGCTTTCCCGGCGGCACCGAGCGCGATCGGCGCCGAGCGCGGCTTCTACTGGGGCACGACCCTGGACGGCGTTCCCCATCACTCGTGCGAGGAGCTCTTCACCTCGCTGGAGGGCAACGCCGAGACCGCCCTCAAGACGATCCTCGATGACAAGGACTGGGCCCTGACACCACAGTGGCCGCTCCGACCCGAGCAACGCAGCGCCCTTTCCTGGTGGATGGCGGCACAGATCCTGCGCACCACGCGCCAGCGCAAGCGCCTCTCTCACACTCGACCGCCGTCCGAGGACGCTCCCGACCTCCCTGACGACATCGCCAGGATCGCCGCGAACAACCCCCACCTGCGCTACATCGTCGAGAACATCGCCGTCCTGGCGTTCGTGCTGCACAACCGCCCCTGGGGCCTCGGCTTCAGCGATATGTGTCTGCTCACCAGCGACGTCCCGGTGGTCATATGGAATCGCCCTGACGCGGACGATCAGGTCCTCGCCGTGGCCCAGAGCGACATCATGCTGCCCCTGGACCCGCACCGGCTCCTGTTCCTGCCCAGCCCGGCCGAGCAACTGACCGACCCGCGCAAGAGCACGGACCACCTCCTGCACATAGAAGGTGCCGTCGGCATGGCCCTGGTCGAGGTCGCCTACAACGTGGCAGACCAGTTCGTCGTCCACCATCCCCGCCACGACCCGTGGCTGCACTGGAAACCGCACAGCCCTCGCCAGCCGAGACCCTGGGCCGGAGAAGACCATTCGGCTCCGCAGTACGTGATCCAGTACCCAGTGTTCCCACCTGACCGGAACATCGAGCGCCGCTGGACCATCGAGCATCCGCCGCCCAGGACTGCCGCGTCCTGACCACGTCCCTCCGCTTGGCGGTCAGGCGCGTGCGTCAGTGAGGCAGAGGGAGATCAGCGTCCGTGCCTCGGCGAGCGTGGGGGCGGTGATGATCTCCGCCATGGTGATCCAGTCAGTGGTGAAGGTCTGCCACCGCGTCTGGCCAACGGCCAGGAACCGCACCTGAACCCTGGCCGAAAGCCAGCCCTTTCGGTGCATGAGCGTGCCGACGGTAGGGATGTGGTGACGGCCGTGGACGATGCCCCACCGGGGGTAGCGCGTGGCCCAGATCGGCAGGTCGATGTAGGAGTCCTCTTCCTGCCCCTCCGGCACGGGACTCCTCCCCCCATTTATCGCGCCCGAGCCGGGCGAGATGTCGGCGTGCTCTGCGTCTCGGCGCACGCGCCGGGGCCGCACTCGAAGCGGTAACCCATGCCGCGGATGGCGTCGATGGTGCAGCAACTGCCCGCTTCCTGGATCTTGTTACGTACGCGCCGTACGTGCACGGTGAGTGTGTTGCTGTCCGGCTTCTCGGTGCCCCAGAGAGCCGCGGTCAGCTCCTGGCGGCTGATCAGCTTGTTGGAGCGTTCCATGAAGTAGCGCAGCAGTAGGAACTCGCGCACCGGCAACTGGAGGGAGCGACCGCGTACGTACACGTGGAAGCCGGCGACATCGAGTTCGACGTCGCCGACCACAATGCGGGCCTGCGCGTCGGTGTCGAGGCGAGGCATGAGCAGCGGCAGGATCTCCTCGGCCCGGTAGGGGCGGGCGACGAACGCCACCGCGCCCGCCGCCACCGCCCCGGTGGCCTCCTCGGCGCCGTCGGGGCCGGCGCCCACGATGACCGGGACCGGGTGGAGCCGGGCGATGAGCGCGGTGACCTGGGCGGCGCTGACCACGGGCAGCGGTGCGCTGAGCAGCACCGCGCCGGGGTGCTGCACACCGAGCTGGAGCAGGGCTTCTGCTCCGTCGCGGCAGACCACCGTGGACACGCCCGCGGCGGCGAAGCGGGCGACGACCTTGGCGGCCAGGTCGGCGTCGGGCTCGGCCAGCAGCAGGTCCGGGGGCGGCGTGCCGTCGCCGGGACCGGTTTGGGAGCCGGTCGCCGTCGGCCGGTGCGGTTCGGGTGTCACCCGGTGAACTCCTTTACGTGAAGCGCGCAAAGGGGCGGTCGCAGGACTCGATCTCGATCTCCGTCAGCCGAAGCGGCCGGAGATGTAGTCCTCGGTGCGCTGGTCGGAGGGGTTGGAGAAGATCCGCTCGGTCTCGTCGTACTCGACGAGCCGGCCGTGGCGTACGCCCTTGTCGTCCACGTCGGCGGTGAAGAAGGCGGTGCGGTGCGAGACGCGCGCGGCCTGCTGCATGTTGTGCGTGACGACGACGATCGTGAACTCCTGGGCCAGGTGCTCCATCAGGTCCTCGATCTTCGCCGTGGCGATCGGGTCGAGGGCCGAGCAGGGCTCGTCCATGAGGATCACCTCGGGCTTGACCGCGATGGTGCGGGCGATGCACAGCCGCTGCTGCTGACCGCCGGACAGCGCCAGAGCCGAGGTCTTGAGCTTGTCCTTGACCTCGTCCCACAGCGCGGCGTGGGTGAGGGTCTCCTCGACCAGGTCGTCGAGGTTGCCCTTGAAGCCGCCCACCCGGGGGCCGTAGGCAATGTTGTCGTAGATCGACTTGGGGAACGGGTTGGGCTTCTGGAAGACCATGCCGATGCGGCGGCGCACCTCTATCGGGTCGACGTCACGGCCGTACAGGTCCTCGTTGTGGTACCGGATCTTGCCGGCCACGCGGGCGGTGGGCACCAGGTCGTTCATGCGGTTGAAGCAGCGGATCACGGTGGACTTGCCGCAGCCGGACGGGCCGATCATCGCGGTGATCTGGCGCTGACCGATGGTCATGTTGACGTCGCGGACGGCCTCGTGGTCGCCGTAGAAGACCGACAGACCGCTGACCTCGAAGACCGGACTGGCCAGGGACGGCGCGTCGCGGAAGGTGACCTGGGGGGTCTTGGTGCCGCCGGTGGCGTCGGTGGGTGGGGTCATGACGGGCTCCTGCAAGGCGGAAACGGGCATCTCGGGGCGGCTGGTGGGGTCGGTCACGGGGCTCACCACCGGCGGGAGAAGTGGTTGCGCAGCCAGATCGCCAGGGAGTTCATCGCCAGCAGGATCACCAGCAGAACGACGATCGCGGCGGAGGCGAGCGAGACGAACTCGGCGCGGGACTGGCTGATCCAGTTGAAGATCTGGATCGGCAGGACGGTGAACGGGCTCTGCACACCGGTCGGGTTGAAGGTGATGAACGTCAGCCCGCCGAGCAGCAGAAGCGGCGCGGCCTCACCGATCGCCCTCGACAGGGCGAGGATCGAGCCGGTCGCCATGCCGGGCACCGCGGCCGGCAGAACCTGGCGCCAGATGGTCTGCCACTGGGTCGCCCCCAGCGCGAGGGACGCCTGCCGGATCGACTGCGGTACGGCACGGATCGCCTCGCGCGAGGAGATGATCACGACGGGCAGCACCAGCAGCGACAGGGTGAGCGAGGCCGTCAGGACGGTCTGGCCGAAGCCGAGGCCGCGGGAGATGACGCCGAGGCCGAGGATGCCGTAGACGATGGACGGTACGGCCGCCAGGTTCTGGATGTTGATCTCGATCGCGCGGTTGTACCAGCGGTTGGGATCGGCGTACTCCTCCAGGTAGATCGCGGTGAGGATGCCGGTCGGCAGGCAGTACAGCGCGGTGAAGGCGATCACCCAGATCGTGCCCATGATCGCCGACTGGGCGCCGGCGCTGGAGGGGTCGATGATGTCCGGGAAGTTCGTCCAGATCCGCGAGTCGAGGCGGGGCCAGGCTTCGACCACCACGTAGACCAGCAGCGAAGCCAGGAAGACCACGCCCACGGCGAGCGAGGCCCACAGGCTGAGCTGGAAGAACCGCTCCCGCCACGGCGTGCCCTGGCCCTTGAGGCGGGGAGCCTCGGGAAGGTCCACGGCGAGGTCGCGGTCGACGGTCGGGGAACTCATCACTCGTACACCTCCCGGTACTTGCGCACCAGGCGAATGCTGACCAGGTTCATCACCAGGGTCATGACGAACAGCAGCAGGCCCACCGCGAAGATGGTCTTGTAGCCGAGGGACCCGGTGGGCTGGTCACCGATGCCGGCCGCGGCGATGAACGCGGTCATGGTCTGCATGCCTTCGAGCGGGTTGAAGGACAGGTTGGGGCGCCCGCCCGCCGCGACGGCGACGATCATCGTCTCGCCGATCGCCCGGGAGATGCCCAGCACGATCGCCGCGACGATGCCGGACAGGGCGGCCGGGAACACCACCCGGGTGGAGACCTGCATCCGCGACGAGCCGAGCGCGAAGGCGCCGTCGCGCAGGGCGCGTGGTACGGCGTTCATGGAGTCCTCGGCAAGGGAGGCGATCGTCGGAATGATCATCACGCCCATGACGAAGCCGGCCGACAGGGCGTTGAAGACCTGCGGCGGGTCCCCGACCGGCCAGATGTCCTGCAGCAGCGGAGTGATCGCCTTGAGGGCGAAGAAGCCGTAGACGACCGTCGGGATGCCCGCGAGCACTTCCAGGATGGGCTTGAAGACGCTGCGCACCTTCGGGTTGGCGTACTCGCTCAGGTACACCGCCGCGCCCAGTCCCAGCGGGACGGCCACCAGCAGCGCGATCAGCGTCACCATCAGCGTGCCGGTCACCAGCGGGATGACGCCGAAGCTCGGCGGGGTGAACAGGGCCGACCACTCGGTGCCGGTGAGGAACTCGCCGATGCCCACCTGGCCGAAGAACTCGGCGGCCGGCGGGATCAGCGCGACGACGATGCCGATGGTGGTCAGCACCGAGACCAGGGAGGCGGCCACAAGGAGGACCTTGATGGCTTTCTCGCCATAACGCGGCTGGGACCGCCTCAGGAAGCCGGGGCCTCCCGAGGCGGCCTGCCGCCCGATCGTGGGGGAACTCATGAGCCGTGCGCGGCCTTGAGGGCGTCGAGGGCCTTCTTCAGTTCGGCCTCCTGCTCGGAGTTGAGCGGCACGAACTGGGCCTTCTCGGCGATCTCGGCGTGGTTCTCGACGTAGTACTCGACGTACGCCTCGACCTCCGGCTTGTCCAGCGAGGCCGCCTTCGGGTAGATGAACAGCGGCCGGGACAGCGGCTTGTACGAGCCGTCCTGCACCGTCTGGGTGGTCGGCTCGACACAGCCGTCACCACCGTCGATCTTCAGGACCTTCAGCTTGTCCTTGTTCTCCTCGTAGTACGACAGGCCGAAGTAGCCCATGCCGCCCTTGGAGCCGGAGACGCCCTGGATGGTCACGTTGTCGTCCTCGCTCGGCGAGTAGTCGGTGCGCGAGGCGCCCTCCTCACCGTTGATGGCATCGGTGAAGTAGTCGAAGGTGCCCGAGTCGGTGCCCGCGCCGAACAGTTCCAGCTTCTGGTTCGGGAACTTCGAATCGACCTGGTTCCAGTTGTTGACCTTGGAGCCGGGCTCCCAGATCTTCTTCAGCTGCTCGACGGTCAGGCAGTCCGCCCAGTCGTTGTCCTTGCTGACGACAACGGACAGGCCGTCGTTGGCGACCTGGAACTCCTCGAACTTGATGCCCTCCTTCTCGCAGGCCGCCTTCTCCTCGTCCTTGATCGGACGTGAGGCGTCGGAGATGTCGGTCTCGCCCGCGCAGAACTTCTCGAAGCCACCGCCGGTGCCGGACGTGCCGACCGTGACCTTGACCCCCGAGTTCTCCGCCTGGAAGAGCTGGGCCGCCGCCGTGGACAGCGGCGCCACAGTGCTGGAGCCGTCCACCTTGATGGTGCCGGACAGCTTCTCGCCGCCACCACCGCCGCCGCCGTTCGAGCCCGCGTCGGCACCGCCGCACGCACTCGCGGCCAGCATCACAGCCGCCGTCAGGGCCAGGGGAGCCTTGGCCCGGCGCAACGAAGTGGGAATGTTCACGTGACTCTCGATCCTCGTGTCCGCCGGGTCGTCCCGGCCAGGTGGATGAGGTGGTGCGCAGCGCGCGCCGTTCGGACAGCTGGATCGAATCTCGTCTATGTGAACTTGCGGTGTACGAGCGGCCACCCAGAAATGAACTATAGCCAGTCATCTATATAGAAGGATCTTGTTTCAAGATGACGGAAGCGTGAGTTGAACAGGCCATCCGTCGTGACGCCCCAAGCAGGGTTGCGTGCGGGTTGACCCGCGGAAGCCAGAGCGGAACCAGGGCCCACCAGTGGCCGGTTCCAGCCAACCGGTCACTGTTCGGCGGGAGTTCACCGTCCAGTCACCTCCCACCAGGCGGGCGGCGCTTAGCGTCACGCATCGATGACCGCCTATATCCCGGCGGGAAGCAGATACCCCGACTGCGTGGAGGCAACCGTGCCCGAACAGACCGGCGCCCCAACCACCCGGACAACCGACCTGCCCCTGCTCCCCGGCCCCGGCCACAACACCGCACGCTCCGCCCTCACGTGCCGCTACCGCTGCGGCGACGCCTGCGCGCACGACGCACCGAACCGGACCCTGAACCCGTACTTCGGGGATGTCGTCCAGCAGGCCCTGTCCCGCAGAGGGGCCCTCAAGGGCGCGGCGGTGATAGCCCTGGCCAGCGGCGCCGTTGGCGCTACCGCCTCAGCTTCGGCCGCCCAGGAAGGGACGTCCGGCACCCGCCCGCCGCGCGGTCTGGACTTCACGCCGGTCCCGCCGAACACGACGGACGCCGTCACCATCCCCGAGGGCTACAGCCAGCAGATCGTCATCCGCTGGGGCGACCCGGTCCTGCCCGGCGCCCCGCGCTTCGACGCCCGCAACCAGAGCGCCAAGGCCCAGGCCGGACAGTTCGGCTACAACAACGACTACATGGCACTGCTGGACCTGCCCCACCGGCGCGGACAGAAGCTGCTCGTGGTGAACCACGAGTACACCAGCGAACAGGTCATGTTCTACGGCTACGACCCGGACAACCCCACCCGCGAGCAGGCGGAGATCGCCTGGGCGGCGCACGGGCTGACCGTCCTGGCGGTACGGGAGGACCGCCGCTCGGGCCGCCTGTGGCCCGTGGTCGGGGACGTACTCAACCGGCGCATCACCGCCACCACACCGTTCCTGGTGACGGGGCCTGCCGCGGGCAGCGACCTGCTGAAGACCAGCGCCGATCCCACGGGTCGGAAGGTGCTGGGCACCCTGAACAACTGCGGCGGCGGCATTACCCCGTGGGGCACGGTGCTCAGCGGCGAGGAGAACTTCAACCAGTACTTCGCGGGCGCCGGCGCCGTCACGGACCCCGTCGCCAAGGCCCGCCTGGCCCGCTACGGCCTGCCCACCGGCGCCAGCGAGCGCAAGTGGGAACGCTTCGACGACCGGTTCGACATCGCCAAGGAGCCCAACGAGCCCAACCGGCACGGCTGGGTCGTCGAGATCGACCCGTACGACCCCACCTCCACCCCGCGTAAGCGCACCGCACTGGGCCGCTTCAAGCACGAGGCCGCCGAACCCCGCATCACCGCCGACGGCCGCGTGGCGCTCTACATGGGCGACGACGAACGCTTCGACTACCTCTACAAGTACGTCTCCAAGCACGCCTACAAGAAGGGCACCAGCCGCGCCGCCCGCGAGCACAACATGCGGCTGCTCGACGAAGGCACCCTGTACGTCGCCAAGTTCACCGGCGACAGCCCGGCCGCCGAGATCGACGGCAGCGGAAAGCTCCCGTCCGACGGAGAGTTCGACGGCCGCGGTGAGTGGATTCCGCTCGCGTCGGGCTCGGTCTCGCACGTTCCCGGGATGACCGCGGCGGAGGTGTACGTCTTCACGCGGCTGGCCGCCGACAAGGTGGGCGCCACGAAGATGGACCGCCCCGAGGACGTCGAGCCCCACCCGCACACCGGACGCGTCTACGTCGCCCTGACCAACAACAAGGACCGCGGCGCCGCCGGCAAGGCTGGCCCCGACGAGGCCAACCCGCGCACCGGCAACAAGCACGGCCACATCCTGGAACTGGAGGAGACCCGCTGCGACGCCGCCGCCAAGACCTTCCGCTGGAAGCTCATGCTGGTGTGCGGTGACCCGGACGACCCGTCGACGTACTTCGCTGGCTTCGACAAGAACCAGGTCAGCCCGATCTCCTGCCCCGACAACGTCGCCTTCGACGAGTACGGCAACCTGTGGATCGCCACCGACGGTGCGGCCCTCGGCTTCAACGACGGCCTCTTCGCCGTGCCCGTGAAGGGCTCCCGGCGCGGGCACGTGCAGCAGTTCCTGACCGTGCCCAAGGGCGCCGAGTGCTGCGGCCCCATCATCACCAAGGACCGCATCCTGGTCGCGCCCCAGCACCCGGGCGAGACCGACGGCGCCACCGCCGAGAACCCCGGCTCCACCTGGCCCGACGGCCCGGGCAAACTCCCACGCCCGTCGGTCGTCACAGTCTGGGCCGACTAATCACCAGCTGATCAGCCGCAGCAGGAGGATCCGCCCTCCGAGACCACCTCGGCCACCAGCCGCGGCACGGTCTCGGAGGCTGTCGCGCCCACATCCGGCTTGGAAGCGCGCACGATGACGGAGTGCATTCCTTCGGCAACCTGGTGCGTGGACGTCCATCCCGGTGAATCCGGCCGCCTCCAGCCACTGCCTCGAAGATGCGAGGACCAACGGCTCGATGCCGCACTCAAACGGCATGGGCCGCTCCGTTTCGTCCACGCATGGATGAGGCCGTTCACCCGAGGCTGTCGATGATCTTCGCCAGCCGGTCGACGGCCTTTCCGTTGTGTCCCTTGGCAACCATGTAGCCCAGGATGATGTCGCGAGCGGCAGTCTCTCGGCCACTCAGGTCGCGCAGGATCCGCGTGGCCTGGTCCCGGCCGAACCCCCTGGTCCACCCGTTGTTCCCGTAGAAGTGAACGCGGTCCAATGCCGTGCGCTGGGCCTCACTCAACGTGTCGGCGGTGGTCTTCCCAGTCAGGAGGTTCACGGCGCCAGCCGCCATCGCCCAGCCGACCAAGGGGTGCATTGCGCTCTCGACGACGGCGAGCGACGAGCCCCGGGCGTAGCCTGCGGCCAGGTGCATGAGCTCGTAGTCCGGTACGTACGCCAGCACCGGCCCGCGGTCCCTCGCCGGGCGGCTGCTACGCGGTGTGACCGCCGAGTACGTGCGGGCGAACCAGGTGATCCGATTCGGTCCGGACGTCCACTGCTGCTGGGTTGGAGTCACCAGCAACGGCTTGGCTCCCTGACGCTGTGCTTCCTGCAGTACCCAGTCGACCGCCAGTTCTGCAGCCTCGTCCCAGCTTCTCTCCGGGTCGTCGTCTGGCACCCAGGCAGCGGTGTACGCGACATCGGTCATGGTCTCGACGCTACCCTGACCCACTGACCAAACCGGGCAGGACGGCGGCTAACTGCCGCCCCGACGATCTTCACCGCCGCTCAGAGTCAGGCCCGGTGGCCTTGGTGTCGACGGGCCTGGTGTCGCTCTTCTTCTCCGTGCCGACGAGCGCCGGATTGGCGAAGGTGTCAGTAAGGCTAGGTTGCGGTTGAGCGGGAGGCTGGGGCGGAGCTGGTGGCGGCGTCTGGCCCGCTCCCCCGTTCTGTGTGTCTGTCATGCCCATCAGTGTGAACCATGAGACTGACAGTCGACAGCACGAGCCCGACACCCACCGCGCAGAGGCTGACCGTCCAGCAAGTGGCCTTCCGATTGAGCTTCGCCCTGTTCCGTTCGAAAATGCCCACGCGCGTGGCAGCGAGCTGCACCAGTACCTTGCCCTTCGGGTCCCGAGCGTTGTGCTCCAGCACCTCCTTCGGCTCAAGATCCTCGTAGTCAGCAACGCGGAATGTCATCAAGCCGGACACGAAGGCGATCGCGTACGCCGCGAAGGCCAGGGTCGCGAAGACTGGCTGAGGGTTCTGCGCGGCCAGGAACTGCGCCGCAGTGGCTGCGAAGCCGACAAGAAACACCGCCTTGGTGTCGATCTTTGCAAGTGAATCCGACTGCCGCGCCAAGCGCGACGCCAACTCGTTGTTGATCACCTCAAGGGTGTCGACCCGCTGCTCGAGTTCTTCGGGCGTCATAGGGTGAGATTAGGCCCCGACCCGGCCACGGCGGCAGGACACTCCAGACCGCGACTTGATCGCTCAACCCGGCAAACGCTAAGCGCACCAGTTCCTGCAGTCCCGGGATACGCAGCACCTCGCACTCTTCGGGCCTGCAAGATGAGTAGGTGCAGATCTCCGACCCCGGCGCGGCTGCCGAAGCGCGTGTGGCCCGTTACCTGAACGAACGGGGCTACGCCTTCGCGGTCGAGCCCGATCTCGGCATTGCGAAACGCCCCGACTTCGTGGTCACGGCCGCGGGGCACACGGTGGTGGCCGAAGTCAAGGCGTTCGATACCTATGGCATGTTCACGGATGCGGTGCCCAATCAGCTGATGGCCCGGTCCCTGAAGGAGGCGCTCCGGCCGATCCGACGGCAGATCTCCAATGCAGCCGTACAACTCCGTGAGCTACAGGGCCGCGGCTGGCCCTTGGTGGTGTTCCTGGACAACCCGGCCGGGCGACCCATCCCGATCGACTCACCGTACATGGTCGTCTCCGCGATGTACGGGGACATCCAAATGGAAGCGGCTGTGAGCACGGACGGCTCGCTCGGCGACCTCCGTGCCGTCGCCGGCCGCAACGGCAAACTCACCAACGACCACCCATACATCAGCGCAGTCGCCGTTGTACGGCGCGAAGACCACGCCGCCGCCTGGGCAGCCCAGTGGTTCGATACCCATCAGGCCGCCTTCGGCGATGACGTCATAGCACTTGCGGCCGCATTCGCGGAGGCCAGCGCAACGGACGCGCCCGAGGGCGACGAGATCTTCCTCGAGGTCTTCGAAGCGAGCAGCCCCACCGCTGTCCCCCTCCCTCGCAACGTCTTCAACGGCCCCCGCGACTTGCGGTGGGTGCCGAACTCAGAGCGCACTGGTCTCGTCCCCCTCCCCCTGGGGCCGCAGTGAGACTGAGCCGAGCGACGTCCGGCTTATCCAGGCGAGAGGAATCTAAGGCTCGGTGCGCCAAGGGTCGGAAGCACCAGGGAGGCGACAGTCGAGGACTTTCGCCGTGACAATGGCGCCTCGCTGGTCACGTTGCTCCTGGGCGCGCGCATCCTGTTCGTGTTGCAGGGACGGGATCGTGTGATCACGGGCTGCCCGGTGTCGCTTCCTTCGCTCTTCGTGGCTCCAGCGGTCGCAGTCGAAGTAGCCGACGAGGTAGATCCCCGCAGTGCGGGGAGCCCGCAGATAGTCGCGGACGAGTTGGTCGGCCAGCGCGGTGGGCACGTCCTGGTGCCAGCATCCTTTGCATTCGATGACAACGGTCAGCGGGTCGTCGCTGTCGATGGGCGGGGCGGTGGCCTGGATCTGGATGTCGGTACGCCTGCCGGGGAAACCGGGGCGGTCGAATTGGACTTCGCGGTTGATCACGACACGGTGGCCGCCGATGTCCTGACGCAGGAATGCTGCGACCAGATCGCTGAAGTCTTCTTCCCAGCACGGCCACCAGTCGGTGTGATCGACTGCTGCTGACTTGCGGTTCCACAAGGCGACTACAAGGCCGTTTGGCCCCTGAAGGACGGCCTGGAGGCGGTCCAGGCTGGCCAACACGATGTCCTGAAGGTGGCGTGCGTCGCTGATGGTGCGCAGGTTGGTGTCGGCGGCCAAGCGCCACAGTTGCTCTGGTACCAGACGGCCGACCTGGAGCTCGGCGACGGCGCGAGCAACGGCCTTGGCATGCCAGCGCAGGTCCGTAAGTTCGGGATAGCGGGTGGCGAGGCCGGTCAGCTCACGGACGGCTTCGGGGGTCTTCTTGGAGATCAGCAGGCCCAGCAGTTCTCGGTGCAGATTGCTGGGGGCGTCGGTGAAGAAGCCTCCCTCGAACTGGTGGTCCAGGATGCCGGAGATACCGATGTGCTCAGTGAGCCTGGCGTACAAGTCCGCTAGGTCGGCCTCGGAGATCTGACTGATACCAGTCGGCCACGATCCATGAGAGTCGATGGTGATAACGCGGTCCAGCAGGGCAGCCAGGACGCCGGGGGCAGCCAGGGTGGTTCTGATCACGGCCCAGGTGACGGGCAGCTGGGGGCATCCCATCACTGCCACGGCCGCACGGGTCCAGCGTGAACTGCTTCGTGCGGCGTCCCGTTGAACGTCAGGGTCGGCCACGGTGGTGCAGAGGTCTTCCCAGGAGAGTCGGTCTCCCGCAAATGCGAGCGCGGTCAGGACCGCGGCCCACTGCATGTCGGTGCGTCCCGGAGCACGGGCCCAGTCGCGCAGCATCTGGACCGATCCAGGCATGGCGGCGCTAGCGAAGGCCTCGGAGAGACTGGCCAGTTCGGGCTCACTGCAGCCGCCCAGCGCCTGGACGAGTAGGGCCGGCATCTGCTCGCCGGCAAGTCGGGTGCAGCGGGTGAGCAGCGTGTGCCGTAGTGCGATGTCGTCGATGTGGTGGCATTCGTGAGCCGCTAGTGCCAGGGCGGCCGCAGCGGCTCGACGGGGTTGGCGGTCGAATGCCTCCGTCAGGCGCTGAGTGTCCAGCAGGGCCAGGGCCGTCAGCGCGGTGGCGGCCTGGTTCCAGTTGGCTGTGGCGGGGGTGGTCGCGCCGGCGTGGAGGGCGGCCGAGCGACGGGTCACAGTGGCGGCTGCTTCCAACAGGAGGCGATGCAGTTCGCTGCCCTCGTGAGGGAAGGACGGTGCCGCTGCTACGGCGCCGAGCCACCTGTCCTGCGACGCCTTGCTGCCGTCCGCGGTGCGGTAGAGCTCGATGGTGATCTGCTGCCATAGGGGCTCAGGGGGTCCCTCCCCTGTGCTGAGCACTCCGAGGATCTGCCGTAGGCGGCTCTCGTTGAAGGCCAGGCGCTTGAGTTCTTCTTCCTGCTCACGCCGTTGCTTGGATTCCTCAGCGGCGCGAGTGTCCCACCGCGCGGTGGCGGCCTTCAGGTCCGGGAAACGCTCGCGCAGTTCAAGGGCGCTCGGCATGTCCGGATCCGTCAGATCGGGCCACGCGGTCACTAGCCACGCGGCGCGCCGGCGCGCGTCTGGGCTCAACGTGGGCCACTGCATGGTCCAGTACACCGGCTCGTCGGTGGCGAGCAGGGCGGGGCTACCTGGCCAGGACAGCAGCCGGGTGGCCTGGCGATCATCACCACGTTCCAAAACACGACGACCCAGATCCCGGCGGATACCGGGCCGAGTAGCCAGCACTTCGCCCACCGGCTTGGCGAGGTGGTGCCTGTCATCGAAATCGGCACGTCCCGCCAGGACGAGCAGAGCATCGACGACTTGGTCGAGCAGCCTGTCCCGGCGCGCAGGATCGCTGCTCGTGTCATCTTCGTCGATGAGCGCAATGGCTCGGGCGAGGATGCGCACCGGAAGCCGCACGGACAACTGCGAGTCACCGGACGCGGTCAGGCCAGCCCGGGGGTGCCGGGAGCCGAGAATGTGTGTCGCCCACGCCACTGCGTCGTCGACGTCTTCGGGTCTCAGCCGGTCCGGAACCTGTTCGATCAGGATCCATGCGGAACGGATCTGGGTGGGGTTGCCAGAGGGTGGGATCAGATTCAGGAACTCGGGCAGGCGCAGATGTTGCGGCCACAACCGCTCCAACGCTGCCGCGGCCAGGTCTGGATCACCGCGCCACGCCAGCGCCTCCAACAAAGCCACGCGCGCCGCATCCAGCTCCTGGACCGGCACCCAGCCCAGGTCCGCGTCATTGTGCTCGGCCAGCGCCCTCAGCCTGAGCACCTGGTCCGTCTCCAGCTCCTCGCCGAGTGCCTGGACGGCCCGCCGACGCATGACAGGATCGACCGCCTGTGACTCGGCCACAACCAGCAACTGATCGTTGAGTTCAGACAGTCGGCAGGCGCGGGCGATGCCGAGCGCGGCAGAAAGCACAGCACCCGTTGTAGAGGGATACAGGTGCGGCCGCAGCTGGGCGGCCAGGCCCGGATGCTTCAGACGGTGCAGCAGCCATCGGTCCAGTCGCACGGTCTCATCGCTGCGCACAAGGTCGAGAAGCCGGTCCACCACGGCCTCGCGCTGCTGATCACGAAGTGCAGTGAGATCGGCCAGCAGCAGTACTTCGGGGTCGTCCCGCAGAACCTCATCGAACAGCTGAGGATCATCCACTACCCTCCACGCGGCCACCTCACGGTGCCGTGTCACGACATGCCTTGAGGCTCCGTCGCCGATCCACAGCATCTGCCGCTGCGCGCCGTCGCGCATGCGGTGCCGTGACAGGAACTGGGCTGCCAGGTACTGCTGGTAGCTGTCGTGGGCGAAAACCCAGCGTCGCAGCCCCGCCTCAGCCATCAGCCCGGAATCCACCAGCGTCAGCAGCTCCCCCATCCCGCAGTGGTACTGCGTACCAGCCGGGCCCGGCTCATCGCCGCCGTCCAGGTCGGACAGTGCCACGTCTGCCCCTGTTGGACTGGGGGTGTCGTGCACCGCCCCGTAGTGGCCGAACTGCAGGGCTGCGGCCACCCGGCCTGCGAGTGCCGTCAGATGATCGGGACTCAGCGGACTCCCGTCGCGATGGCCGTGGGAGCACAGCTGCCTGCAGGCGAGGCGGTACGCGTCGGCCACCGTGGAGGGCAGGCCTCGTCCTTCCCGCTCGGCTTCCAGCAACGGCTTCAACGTGATCGGAGACCGGGCCAAAGCCACCGCGGCCTTCTCTTGAAGTCGCCGAGTGACCCTGCGGCCATCGAGGCCATCGCAGGCGGCAGCCATCTCCACGTCGGCACGGCCGAGCGGCGTCACACCGACTACTGACACCGACCCACGCGTCCACAGCGATTCGAGATGTTCTTCCAGACCCCGGGGCCACCGGCCCGAACGGCAGGCTACGCGCAGCCGTAGTCGGCTTCGCCGCTCCCGGCCGAGTTCCTCCAAACAGGCGGCCAGGATGTCGTCCAAGACCCCAAGCCGGTCCAGCCCCTCATCGAGGCTGTCCAACAGGATGTACCCCGGCTCCTCCTCAGAAGCCCGCTCCAGGACAGCTCCCAACTCCTGCCGTGCGCTGCCCGCTTCGTAGAACCGGCCCCGTGCTTTCAGGTCGACCAGCTCCACGGTGTGCCCGTCGGACCTAAGCGCCGCGGCTTCCTGAGCGAACAGGTCGCTCTTGCCGCAGCCTCGCTCGCCCAGCACCACGAGCACTGCATCCTCGCGCCGATCGGCCAACGGGGTCCCGGCCCGCGACCACGGCGTCTCGATCACCCAACCGAAGCGGTCGACTTCGGGCGGAGAGCTGATCTCATGGACACGGCGAATCCAGGGATACCGACCCTCGCCTCTATCTGCCTCGGCCACACTGCCCACGCCACCGACACTACGCGCTGTACGACCGGGCACGGAACCAAAGCACCGGGCCTACTCGGTAGGGCGAACTCGGGGGCCTTCCGTCGCCAAGCCGCAGGTGAAGGTGTCTGGTCACCGACCGGCTCGCCATCGTCATCGGTCCGCCGGAGCAGCTCCTTCCATTTACCAGCAGTACTCCAGCAGCGCCATGGATCCGTGCCGGCCGATGCCGTCCTCGTCACATTGCAGCCAGGGCCAGCGTCACCGCAATGTGCCGCCCTGCCCTCACGGGCATTGGCTTCGGCCATCGGCTCAGCGCACGAGCGTCAGTACTCCCTTGGCCCTGTGGTCGACGGAGTGTTCGCCGCCGCCATCCACAGCCGTCACGGTCAGCCCGAAGAGCATCTTCTTCATCTCTTCCGCAGTGACGCCCAGTTCATCAGCGACATCACTGGGCCGAATGCCCTTGGAGCGCAGGCCATGGAAGACCTTCGTCAGGATCTGGGATGTCTCACGCTTCTTCAAACCCTGCGGTTCGTCGGTGCGGTATCCGCGTGCGCTCAGTTCGGCGCAGGTGGAGCGGTACTGCCAGTCGGTGAGAAGGCCAAGATCGTGCATCCGATACGTCAGCGCCATCGCGGAAACCTTCCAGATCCGCTTGCCCTCGATGATCTGGTCGACGCGGGCCCCGGCAGGCATATGGCCGAGCACACTGGCGGAGGGCATGAGAAAGGCACTGGCGAAATCGTTGGCCTGACGTTCGGCCTCGGGTCCGGTGCAAGGGCGCTCGCCACTGCCATGCATCACTAGGTGGCCCAGCTCATGCGCGGCGTCGAACCTGCCGCGCTCCACGGTCTTCATCGTGTTCAGGAAGACGAACGGCACGCTGCCTCGCCAGACCGCGAAGGCATCCACTTCCAGTGAGTCCGGTGGCAGGGAGAAGACCCGGACGCCGTGCGCCTCCAGGAGGTGCACCATGTTCGGCGCCGGAGCGTTGCCCAGCCCCCAACGGGTGCGCACCATCTCCGCAGCCGTCTCCGGGTCCGGCTTCCCGAGCGAGGGAAGGTCTGACTCAGGGAGGCGGAAACGCTCGTCGATCCAGTCGTACAACTGCGCCGCGAGCGTGCCCGCTGCCCGGGCCGAGTCCAGAACACGGGGTGGTGTCTTGGTCCGGGCTCGCCACGAGATGCCCTCCGACGGAAGTTCATCGACCTCAGGGCCGCTGAAGAACCGCTCGGGAAAATCGAGCGCGCCCGCGATTCGCCGGACGGAGGGCGGGCGGGGTGACGTCCGGCCTGTCTCGTAGTTCGACAGGCTCTGCAGTGACACTCCGGCGCGTTTGGAGAGTTCTGCGAGGGTCAGTCCCCGGCGCTTACGGGCCAGCGTGATGCGTGATGGGGTCACCATGGTGGACTGCCTCGTGTTGTCGGTGGTGCAGGGTGCGGCACTGACAGAACAATGCCGCACCCGGGCAGACGGTCAGCGGAACGGGACCGGGATGTCGATCTCGCCGCCCCCATCTTCGTACGGCGGTTCGATTCCGTCCATTTCGAAGACCGGAAGAGGGATCCGCCGCTTCCACTTCGTGACGTACCCGCGCTCGACCTCGCCCGGCAGCGACAGCTCGTTGTGGATGTGGACCTTGTCGTCGACCTCAACGCGGTACGAGACGAGGAACCAAACCTGGAGCTGGTCGGTCTCCTCGGCGCTCAGGACGATCTCGTCCCGACCCACCGGGCGCGGGAAGAGTTCCATCTGGGCGTTGACCTCGGCGACCCGTTCCGTGGCCGCGCCGCGACGGTGCAGGTTCCGTGGCGGATTCGTACGCTCGCCCGTCGCCGCGTCCCCGACCATGACGCCGATGGCGACGGTCTTGTCGGGGTTGCAGACCACTTCCAGATGGTCGTGCAGAAGCCGCTTCCAGCCCTCGTGCTGGATGTGCATCTCACGAATGATCCGGACGTGCTCCTGGTACGCCCGAGTGCCGGCCGTGTTGGCCGGGTGGTTCGGCGTCGCGGAGCGGCGGGCGATCTCGCCGGCCCGCAAGGCCGGGTGCAGATACTCCAGCTTGGTGCCGAGGGCGGCAAGCTGCGCGCGATAGTCATCGGGCTCGGGCGCAGCAACGGGAAGGACGGCCATTCAACCTCCGGTATTCGGTGGACGCGAACGCGATCTTATAAGAACGCTACCGCATGTGCGGTGTCGTTCTTATAAGCGTCATCCCTCAACTTGGCGTACAGCAGGGGCCTTCTCCTGCCCGTGCGACGGCTGCCCCATCAACTCGCCCACGAGAACGTCCAACACGCGCCAGGGCTCGGCTTCGGGCACCTGCCCCTCCCGGACGAGGCGATCAATTGCGGCGCGGACGGCGGCCGCGGTCTCCACCGGGACTTCCCGTACGCCGAACACTGTCTCCAGCGGGGCAGCGCCCTTGCGGCTCGGTTCGCCCGTGGCGGCGTCGAACCAGCCCTCGGCCAGCTCCCCCAGGTGCCGCTCGAACACGGCGAGGATCACGCCGAGCGCCGTGGCGGAGTTGCCGATCTTGTACGCGGCCCGGGAGGTCTCCAGCGCATCGAGCACCGGCTCGTACTGCTCCAGCCCGGCCACCCATCGCTGGTCCGCCGTCGCCGTGGACCGGGCCGCGTCGAACGCGGCTTCCGCCCGCTCCAGCTCATCGGGCAGGAACATGAACTGCACGCTGGCGAAGTCGAGGTTCGCCTCGCCCAGGGAGGCGACGTCCACCTTCTCCAGCAGGTCCAGGGCCTTGTCGTCCAGGCCCGTGTACTGCCGCCACTCCACCGACTCCAGCTCGTCGTAAAGCTCCTTGAGGATCGCCGGATCGTCCTGGCCTGCGATGGCGTTGTGCGAGAGCTGGAGAGCGATCTGCCGCTGGCGGGGCAGCGGCTCGTCTATCTGCATCCACCAGATCTGCGACAGGCCGGCCTCGATCGCGGCGAGCGTGCGGTGGTTGCCGGACAGGACGACCAGCCGCCCCGTCTCGCGGTCGTTCCACACCAGCGGCGTCGAGGTCAGGCAGCCGTCCCGCTTGATGTTCGCCACGAGCTGCCGGAACTGTTCGTGCGGCAGGAACCGCGCGTTGACGTCGAGCAGTGTCAGCGTGCGCGGGTCGCCCTGCACCATCTGCGGCGGGGCGAGGCGAGTGGTCTCCTCCATGGTCAGACTCCTGTCTTCGTCGTCTGGGCGCCCCACCGCTTCGCCCACGTCTGAAGGGCCTCGGCCAGCGTGTGCTGGCCCATGGCCCCCTGGTACTGGAGCTGGAACTTCCAGCCGTCCTCGTTCGATGGGCTGCGCTTGTGCAGCCGCAGCAGCCCGCGGTACTTCATCGACACGGGGTTGTTGCTGAACGCCGTCGTCGCCACCCGCCGGATCCGTCGTGAGAACGCCCGCTGGCACAGCAACTGCGCCTCGGCGCTGGTGGCCGCGAGCACGATCAGCTTTGACAGCCGCGGGTAGTCGGTCGGGGCGACGGCGAAGTCCGAGAGCACGTACGCCTCGTCCGGCGTGTACGTGCTCGGGGCCATTGCGAACACGCCGAGGAGCCGTCCGTGGCCGTCCTTCACTGCGACGGCCAGGTTCGCCGCGCCCGGCGCGATCTTCGGGTTGAGGTACCGGGAGCGCAGCGCGTTGAACTGGCCGGGCTTCAGCAGCGACAGCGTGAGCGGGCCGACAAGTTCGTCACCCTCGCGCAGGCGGGGGACCTTCACCGGCTCGATCGGCTGGCGAGGGGCGACGATCCTCGTCCGGGCCCGACTGGCGTACACGTAGAAGGGAGCGGCACGCGGGGTCGCCTTGATCACGCCGCGCAGGTAGGGGTGAAGTTCGGGCACGTCGTGGTTGGAGGCCGTCAGCCAGTACGGCCGGTCCGTGATCGCGCCGAGCACGCTGACCACGTCGTCGTCGGACAGCGGCTCGTACTCGGGCGCGTCCCAGGTGAAGTGTGCCTCCAGCGGCTCGTACAGCTTCTCGTAGCCGCCGCCGTAGAAGGGAGGGAAGGAGCACACGGGGGCGTCGCGGGGAACCTTCTGGAGCCACGAACGCACGTCTTCCACCTCGTACGAGGCGAGTTCGATGTCCGAGCCGGACAGCCGCTCGACCGTCTCCGTGTACTTGGCCTTCCACTGCTCTCGGTAGGAGCGCACGACCCGTTCGTGCCAGAGCCCTTCGCGGCCGACGCTGGCGAGGAACCGAGTGCCGAGCATGAGCGTGGCGACGGTGCCGACGCCGTCGTCCAAGGAGTCGGCGAGCCAGCCGAGTTCGTCTCTGCTGTCCTCGCGAAGCTGGATGCCGACCGGCTGGCGGGTGAGCCACCGGCCGACCGCGCTGGTGTAGATGGACACGTCGGAGGAGTGGAGGGCGAAGCCCACGCCGGCCACGCTGCGCTCGATGGTGAAGTTGCCGCAGCACGGGACGTACATCGGGCCGCTCGGCCACTGGCTGGCGGTCTCGCGCACGATGGAGCGCATGGGGCCCGGGATGGTGCCCTGGAACATCTCGCCTCCCGACGAACGACAGCGCCCGGCCTCGGTGGAAAGCCGGGCCGGGCGCTGCGCTGGAACCTTACACAAGGAGCAGGCAGCTCCTTAGAATCATGTCACCTATCTTTTGGGCGTGGCTCCGACGCTCAGATCAACGTGCCCTGCTGATCCATCGGGGACAGCTCCCGCACCTCATCTCCCGTGACCTCCTTCCACCAGGCCGCGAACACGCGGCGGTGGCACCACAGGCCCGGCTTGGCCAGGTCCTCGAAGCAGAGCAGCACCAGGCGGTGATCGCCCTCGGCCTGCGTGATCTGCCGCAGACGCGCGGCGATCCGCTCGGGGCCGAGCTGGTCGAGGTCGGCCCGATACGCCGTCGTGAACTCGGGCTCGGACTGGGAGAGGTAGTCCCGACGCGGGGCGAGCTCCCGCACCGAGTGGGTGAGGGAGTAGGGGAGTTTGAAACGGGGAGCGCCCAGGGTGATGCGCACCGGCACCCCTTGCGGGGGCTGGAACGCCTGGAACCGGTTGGTGAACAGGGTGAGCACGTGGCCATTCCTTTCGTGGTGCTCAGATACCAGGGCGCGTCGGCGTCCCCGCCGGCGGCTCCGGTGACCGATGATGCCGCCCGCTCGGACCTGTAGGGGCCTGAGCGGCACCGGGCACGTAGGGAAAGCGCCTCCCTGCGCGCCCGGCCCGGGCCGAAACGGGTTGGAATTTTGAGAGGAATTCAAGCGGAAACGGGCGCGACCGGAATTCCGGCCGCGCCCACTCACCCAAACTCACAGGAGAGGAGGGGCGCGACCGCTGCCGCACCCTTCCGTTCTACTTCGCTGCCGCTTCAGCCTTCTTGACGGGCGTCCGGCGCGCCGGGGCCCTGGTGCCCGTGGCCGTGCGCGCCTCGGGCTTCGTGGCGGGCTTGGGCGCCGCCTTCTTCGCCGTGGACTGCAGCTTGCCTGCCGTCTTCGCCTCCGGCTTCTCGGCCTTCGCCTCGGGCTTGGCCGCCGCATCGGCCTTCTTCGCAGCCGCCGCCTCCTGCTGGACCTCGACGGCCGCCTTGTTGAACTCCTCAGCCATTGCGCGCTGGATGCCCTGCGCCTTGCTCAGCAGGTTCCGCACCATCTGCACCTTGGCGTACAGGCGGCCGACGACCCGCAGGTGGCGGGCGAGATCGTCACCGAGGATGACCGCGAGGTCCTCCGGCTTCTTCTCGGCCAGCTCCTCCAGCAGCGGGATCAGGACCTCCTCGGCCTTGCCGAGCCCGTCCTTCGCCTTGGCCTTGGCCTTCTTCTGCTTCTCCTGCTCCTCGGCCGTCGGCGCCTTCTCGTTGGTGAGGGAGGTCTGCTGCTCCATCATCTTGAGGCCGTTGGCGAAGTGCTGCGCTTCGGCCTCGCTGTCGAAGTCGCCGCGCACGTACCGCATGGCCGCCACCATCTGGTTCGCCGGGTTGAGCTGGGCGATGTGCCAGGCGAGGTTGTTCTTGATCTGCCCCTGGTCGACCATCTCGGCCACCTCGGGGCGCAGGGTGAGCAGGCCCAGCCGCCAGGTGATGTGGGTCTCGGTCTTGCCGAACTGCTTGGCGATCTTCGCCGGGGTCCATCCGGCGGCCTTGAGGTCGGCGTACGCACCGGCCTCCTCCATGATCGTCATGTCCGCCCGGTTGACGTTTTCAGCGATGCTGAGGACGTACGCCTCTTCCTCGGTGGCACCCTCGACGACCTTCGCAGGGATGACCTCCAGGCCGGCCGCCTGGCAGGACCGCCAGCGCCGCTCGCCCGCGATCAGCATGTAGGGGACCTTGGCGCCCTCGACCGGCCGGACGACGACCGGCTGAAGGAGGCCGTTCTCCTTGATGCTGTTGGTCAGCTCCTCCTGCGCCTCCTCCGAGAAGAACTTCCTCGGCTGCTCCGGGTTGGGGGCGATCTCGCTGACCTTGATGTTGATGAACTCGACCTTGCCGTCAGCCATTTTCCCGCGCCTTTCGTGAATTCCGTTTGGGGTGTTTCCCTTTGCCCTTACACTTATATCTTAATGGCGAATACCGCCAAAGCAAGTTCAGAACTCTTTTAATTCAAGGGAATTCATAAAGGGGAATCCGCCGCATTTCCAAATTCCCTTCTTGGGATGCGGACATGAGAGAGCCCGCCACGACCAAGCGGTCACGGCGGGCCAGCTCCCATCACGCATCCCGACGGCCGCACCGGACGGCCGACTCCTCGCCGGGCGGGGCGCGGGGGGGTCGGCCGCCCGGCGAGGAGTAGGGAAGGACGCCGCTCGCGCGACGCTGCCGTGCGGGGCTCCTGCGGCTGCTGTACCCGCCCGGCACATCAGAACGTACAGCAGTAGATCAAGAATGTCACCTATCTAGCCCCTACCTGAACGCGTCGTCACCCTGTGACTCAACAGCGCCCGTCCCTCTGCGAGCTGCCGTCTGGCTCCCTGCCGCGTATGCCGGCCTGCCACTCCAGCAGCTTTCGGGCCTCCTGGCGGGCCGCGACACCCGCTCCACCCCGAAGCAAACACGGGGGCTGCTTGGTCAACTCAGCGATCCGCCGCTCGTCGATTTCGGACATGCGATTCCTCCCGTGAACGGCAAGCGCGCCGCCTTCGCCCGCCCAGATGCGACTTCCTCGACAGCCCACCGAGAGGCAGGCAACGGAGCGCGTGACGCCCGCAGTTCACCCGCCAGCTCCCCCGAGGAAACTGTCCAACAAACCCTATAACCCCTCCGAGCTGCGAGGTATCGTAGAGGCAGGGATGATTGTTACCGGCCAGTCACCTGCGGCGAGCATACGACACGGCCAGAGAAGGCGGACATGACAGACACCACCGACCGGCGTCAACACATGAGCCTGGCCTCGAAGTTGCTCGTCCTGCTGCGCCTGCGCCGCGATCCGGACGGGTTCACCCCCAGCGCCCGGGACGTCTCCGATGCCACAACCCCGGTGGGCCAGCGCAAGCCCCTACTGTCGCACGGCACTGTCAACAGCCTGATGAACGGCACCAGTAGCAATCCCAGGTCGTCTACCATCACTGCGCTCGCTCAGGCACTCGACGCTCCGGCCGCGTTCTTGCTCTCAGGACGGGAGTGGGATGACCTCGCAGCCCTGTCCGTGTACCGGGAGCACCCTGAAGCCCGCGAAGTCCTGCGTTTAATGCAGGGCCTTGAAGTGCAGGACATTCTTGAAATCCGTTCGAAGCTCCGGGAGATCCGCGTTCGCAGGGGACTGCCCGAAGAGGTCCCCGCGATCCCCCCACCTCCCCCCGGCATCGACCAGCCCCGTGAGGGCCGGCCGCGCCGCCTGCTGAGCCTGCACGAAGCCGCTGAGAGGGCAGCGGATGATCTGGAAGGACGTTGAACCTCTTGGACGGCCTCATCTACGGTGTCTGTGCCCTTGCTACAGCCATCAGCGCGGCCATACGCCTGCACTACACCCGTAAGCGTCGCAATCAAGCGGCCTATCAAATCGCCCACAGGGCCCGGGTGTCGGCGTTCGTAGCCTGCTTCTTCGGCTCCCTCCTGGCGATCCCCACCGTCGCCGAAGCCGTTGACCGACTCATGGACTTCAACGAGGTCTCATCCCTCGCCTCGGACCTCGCCGCGGTGATCTTCTGGGCAAGCCTCCAAGTCCTAATCGTGGACTGGACGCACTCAAGAAGCCACGTACAAACGGGAGTCGCAGTGCGCATCTTCGCCGTGTGCTGTGTTGTCGCGGCGATGATCTGGGAGTTCCATATGGCCGACACCGCGCACACGGAGCTGTCCACCGCCTACGCGCGTAGCGCCGACGTCCGGCTGTACCTGCTCACCTACCTCGGCTTCACAGCCGTTGCCGGGCTGGAAATCGGCGCCTTCTCTACTGGGCTGGCCGTTGCGGCCTGGCAGCAACGACGCGCAGCCGCAACCGGACTGTCCATCGCTGCCGCCGGGGGCATCTTCGGCGTCGCCCATGCGCTCAGCCGGGGCGGGTACATCGTCGCTGACCGGATCGGGCACGCCTGGCCGCTGTCCGTCGAAAACGCCGTCAGCCCCGCGTTGGCGGGGCTCTCCATCATCTGTGTGGCCACCGGTCTCGCGCTGGCCACCATCGGCTACCACATCAGCCCCAAAGGCGCTGGCAGCGCGGTTTAGGCGGTCTTCTCCTCAGCCTCCGCGCCCCACTGGCGCCAATGCAGTGCCACCCGGTCCGCGTCCACGGTGCGCGAGCCCCTGGACGCGGCCGGGTACACGGCCACCTTCTCCAGCATGAGAACCAGGACACCCTTCTTTGCCCTCATCGGCGCATGCTTCCACCAGCGCACGAGGTCAGGGATGTCGCCCACCGGCACGTGCTTGACCTGCTCCAGGAGACGAGCCTTTGTCTCACTCTCGCGGATCAGCTGCTTAAGTTCCTTGTCGGCCGTCCTGAACGCCATGAGCGAGATGCCCGGCGAGCGCGCGTAGTCCACTCCCAGCTTCTTCTGTCGACGGCGCGCGGCTGCCGCCTCCTTACGCAGGAGGGCAGCCTGGGCCAGCAGTTCATCTCGCGCCTGACCAATCAGCGCGCTGACCTCCGGCTTGGCCAACTCTGCCAGCACGTGCTCAGCGACGTACGTCTCCAGCAGGTCAGCATTGATGCGGACCTTGCCGCACCCGCCCGGATGCTGCGCTGTGCTGGGCGCACACCGGTAGCCGCGGCTGCCGCGGTTCGAGGGAGAGGAGCCCAGCGAGGTCGTGCACAGCCCGCAGGTACCCATCAGACCCGGAATCAGGTACTCGCGCTGCGGCGCCCGCCGCTTGTCGGGGTCATGGACGGGGCGCATGGCACGGATGGCCTCGAAGTCCTCCCGAGGGATGATCGCGGGGCCGCCCGTTTCGACGAGGTTGCCGTTCTCGTCTTCCTCCAGGCCGGCGATGGCCGGGTGATCGAGCACGTTTGCCAGGACGTCTGGCTTCCACAGGCCACCGCGCGTCGTGCGGTACCCCTCGGCGTTCATCCACTCCGTGATGGCGGGATAGGGCTGCTTGAGCAACCGCCGCGAGGCGGCAGCACGAATGCCCTCCGCCTCGCTCTCGCGCACCCGCCGGTACGCCATGTCCTCAAAGCCGTACAGCCTCGGCATCTCCTCGCCCCTCCTACCGACCCCCTTAGCTGGTGAACTAGTTTACCGAAGATAGGTCACATTGTTGGAAACCCAACAAACACCCCAAGATCACCCGCCGCCTCCGTCGATCACGTACTCACCCCCGCATCCCTGCGCTGCTCGATGCCGAGGACCTTCCACAGCTCCACCGTCGGCACCCGGACTGTGCCGCCTAGCGGGAGCGTCCGAACAGGGAACTTCCCACTGCGGATCAGCTCGTACGCCTTGTCTCGGCCAATTCCCAGAGCACGCCCGGCAGTTGTCACGTTGACCGTGGCCGGAAGAGCCAGCAGCTCCTCCAGACCCATCACTCCAGCCGAAGCCTGTCCGCCCACTTCCTGAGCAGTCATCGCGTTGGTCGCAATCTCCCCCGCGCCAACTTGCTGGCAACTTTACAACGCTGTCCGACACCCCCAGCAAGATCAAGAGAGATCACGCCAGACACGTACGGACACGTACGCACAACCTTGGCTGGCCGAGAGCCAGCCGACAGCAGGGGGTCGGATGTGCTCGCCGAACTTCTACCGGCGATGCCAGTGCAAGGGGCCGCTCACCGACAAGAACGGCAAACCCATACTGAACGACGACGGCACACCGAAGATCGGTGACATCGGGCTGACGTGCCCGAAGCTCGGACGGAAGGGCCACGGAACGTGGTACTTCGCCCTGGAGTTGGAGCGCGGCGAGAACGGCAAGCGGCGCCGCCCCAAGCGCGGCGGCTTCCCCACCAAGGAGAAGGCCGAGGAGGCGGCCGAAAAGTTCTACAAGGAGGTGGCAGGCGGCACCGACGTCATGTCCACCGAGACCATGGCCGAGTATCTGCGGCGCTGGATCGAGGCGAAGAAGAAGCTCGCCCGCACCACCCGACACGGCTACCAGGAACACATCGACAACTACCTGGTGCCTCACCTCGGGCACATCAAGCGCCGAGACCTCCGGGTCCGCCACCTCGACGCCATGTACAACGCCATCGAGCGCGAGAACGCAGAGCGAATACTCCACCACCTGCGCGTCGAGGAGCTCACCAGGGCTCGCGACGCCGCGCACCACGCCTGGGTTCGCGCCGCAGGGAAGAAGGAGGAGCGCCGCCGTACCCGGCACGCCTACCTCGAAGCCAACGCCGCCCTGCGCGAGGGCCGCAAGGGCCTGCGGAAGGTCACGTCCGCAGCGACCATGCACCGCATCAACGACACCCTCAGCTCCGCCATCACCTGGGGGATGAAGCGCGAGGACGCGTTCAGCAAGAACTGGGCCCGGCTGGTCGAGCTGCCGGCCGTCACCCGCCCCAAACCCCTGGTGTGGACACCCGAACGGGTCGAGCACTGGAAGCGAACCGGCGAGAAGCCAGGCCCGGTCATGGTCTGGACGCCCGAGCAGACCGGCGCCTTCCTGGACTTCGTCCGGGATGACTGGCTGTACGACCTGTGGCACTCCTTCATCTTTCTCGGCCCCCGCCGGGGCGAGATGTGCGCTCTGCCGGTGCACGAGGTCAATCTCGCCGATCTCTGGCTACGCATCTCGGCTCAGATCGTGGAGGTGGCCTACCGGCTGTACGGCGAAGCTCCCAAGGCCGACAGCGTCCGCACCCTGAACCTGAGCGAGGAGTCCGCCGAGGTCCTCGGGCAGGGACGAGCCCGGCGGGAGAAGGCGCGCGAAGAGTGGTCCGCCGCAGAAGCCTGGGTCGAGTCGGACCGGTTCTTCACTCACGAGAACGGCGAGCCGCTCCACCCTGACTGGGTGAGCCGACGCTTCAAGCGCCTGGTGGAGCTGTCCGGCCTTCCCCCGGTCCGGCTTCATGATCTCCGGCACATCTCGGCCAGCCTGTCGCTGCTCCAGGGCAACGACATCAAGGTGGTCCAAGAGCGGCTTGGACACAGCTCGCGCCAGATCACCTCGGACACCTACACCAGCGTCCTGCCCGAGCTCGCCCGACGCGAGGCCGAGTCCATGACGTCAGTGATCCCGCGCAGCGTCTCCTATGACGTGCTCCGGCCGCTCGCTCTTCCCCCGAAGCTCTTCAGCGACGGGATGGCCGTTGTCTACGCCGACGCTACCCGGAGCCGTGACGGCGTCTGGATCGTAAGCGTGAAAGCGCGGCACGACGGCCGCGCGCTCGGCAGGATCAAGACGGCCGCTGCCAGCCAGGAGAGCGCGACCCTGGCCGTGATCCAGTGGGTACGCGACCACTGCAAGGAGGCTGGTCTCAGGATCTTGTCGGCGGACAAGATCACCGCGCATCTGCCGGAACTCGGGAAGCGCCGGCACCTCGCCCGCTTCGTCATCGACGGCGAGGCCGAGATGAGGCTCGAAAGCCTGGCCCGCGTCCTGCTCGAAGCAAGCGAGCAGGGTCAGGAGCCGTCGGATGAGGCGGCCTAGGCACCTGAGGGACCCGAGCGGCACCCTCCGGGTCCCTGTCGGGTCCCTGGATCTTGGTCTGAACGAATGAACGGGTGGTGCCACGTAGGAGTGGCACCACCCGTTCTCACGTTTACGCAGGTAGAAACGGTTCTGCTCGCGTAGTGAGTGGTGGGGCGGGTGGGACTCGAACCCACGGCCGACGGATTATGAGTCCGCTGCTCTAACCGGCTGAGCTACCGCCCCATAGCGGCGTGTCGCGTACAAGTGTGCGCGCCGTCTGCCGCAGCATAGCCGCTCATACGATCTCCTGCCTCGCATGGTCGACTTCGCATGCCCTGAAGGACACCGCCTCGACCTGCGCGGTTCCCGGGAAAGAGGCCGAACATGAAAAAGGACCCCTGTGGGGTCCTCGTTCAGCATGCTCCCCCGACTGGACTCGAACCAGTAACCTGCCGGTTAACAGCCGGCTGCTCTGCCAATTGAGCTACGGAGGACCGAGCTCCCCCGACTGGACTCGAACCAGTAACCTGCCGGTTAACAGCCGGCTGCTCTGCCAATTGAGCTACGGAGGAATGCCTCGTTGCATCGAACGCACCTACCTGGGTATTCGCCAGGGGGCGTGCGCTCGCTGCGACACATACATTAGCGCAAGCAGGGGGGTGCTCCGCCAATCGGTTCCCCCGGCGCCGACGCCGCACCAGGGACCTACACAAGGGAAGGGTGGCCGCCATGCGCTACCGGCTCACGTTCGTCATCGGACTCGCCGTCGGTTACGTGCTCGGCACACGGGCCGGACGCGAGCGCTACGAGCAGCTGAAGAAGTCCGCGCGCCAGGTCGCGCAGAACCCCGCCGTCCGCAACACCGCCGAGACGGCGGCACAGCAGGGCCGTGTCTTCGCGGGCAAGGCCTACCACGCGGTCAGCGACAAGGTGGGTGACCGCGTCCCCGAGTCGGTCGCCCACCGAGTCCGCAACCTCCGCGAACGCAGCGCCCACAACGGTGGAGAGGACGACTGGGGCACGAGCAACACGTGACGCTGGCGACTGCAGTGCCCCAAAGGGCGCGACCAGCCACAACGCACCGCGCTCGAAGAACCGCACGCACCTCTCGCGGCGCCCATGGCCCGAGCAAGCGCAGCACTACGGCACAATTTGGGCCATGGGGATAGTCGCCGGGTTGGACAGTTCACCCGATTTCACGCGCATCGTCGTATGCGACACGGACACAGGGGCCGTGCTGAGGCAGGGGTACGCGCCGCACCCGGTGGAGTCGCCGGAGGGCAGCGGCCCCCGTCCCTCCGACGTCGATCCGCAGGCCTGGCTGCTGTCCCTCGGCGAGGCGGCAGGCGGTGGGCTGCTGGAGGGCGTCCAGGCCATCGGCGTGTCCGCGCAGCAGAACGCGGTGGTCCCGCTCGACGCGCAGGGCAACACCGTGCGGCCCGCGATGGTCGGCGGTGACAAGCGCGCGCAGGTCGCGGCCGCCGACCTGATCGACGCGCTGGGCGGGCGCGAGGCGTGGGCGCAGGCGGTGGGGTGTGTGCCCCAGGCCGCGCAGCCGGTGACCAAGCTGCGCTGGCTCGCCAAGACCGAGCCGGAGAACGCGGTCCGCGCCGCCGTCCTGATGCAGGCGCACGACTGGCTGGTGTGGCAGCTGCTCGGGCGGCCCGTGAGAAGGACCACAGACCGGGGTGGGGCCTCAGGGACGGGGTACTGGTCCGCGGCCACCGGTGCCTACCGTTCCGATCTCGTCGAGCTGGCGCTCGGCCACCAGGCGATGCTGCCCGAGGTGATCGGGCCGGCGGACGCGGCCGGTACGACCCCCGAAGGGCTCCTCATCTCCGCGGGGACCGGCGAGACCATGGCCGCCGCCTTCGGGCTCGGCATCGGGCTGGGGGACGCCGTGGTGTCGCTCGGCGCCTCCGGGTCCGTGATGGCCGTCCACCCCGAGGCCCTCGTCGACAGCAGCGGGATGATCACCTCCCTGGCCGACGCGACCGGTATGCACCTCCCGGTCGTCACCACCCTCAACGCCGTACGCACCCTGCGCGGCACCGCCGAACTCCTCGGCGCCCCCGACCTGCAGGCCCTGTCCGACCTGGCGATGAAGTCGACGCCCGGCGCCCACGGCCTCGTCCTCCTGCCCTACCTGGAAGGTGAGCGGACCCCGAACCTGCCGCACACCGCGGGCACGCTGGCGGGGCTCAGGCGGGAGTCGATGAAGCCGGAGCATCTGGCGCGGGCCGCGTTCGAGGGCATGCTGTGCGGGCTCGCGGACGCGCTGGACGTGCTGCGCGGCCGGGGCGTCGAGGTGCGGCGGGTCTTCCTGCTCGGGGCGGCCGCCGAGCTGCCCGCCGTGCAGGCGGCGGCGCCGGGGCTGTTCGGGGCGCAGGTCGTCGTACCGCAGCCCGCCGACTACGCGGCGATCGGTGCCGCCCGGCAGGCCGCGTGGGCGCTCGGGGTGTCCCAGGGCACCGTCGACCCGCGCCTGCCGCCGGTCTGGCAGGGCGCGGCCGCGCAGATCCTGGAGCCCGGCGAGGAGCTGGCGGTGGGGCAGGCGGTGCGGCAGCAGTTCGTGTCGGTGCGGGAGCAGACGCATCCGGGGGCGTTCCGGCCGTAGCGGAAGGTAAGACACCGGTAGGAACCGAACCCGGAAGGGCGTACGAAGCACCGCTGACGGCTTAATCGGTTGAGGTAACCCCGCCGGAGTGTTCGACGATAGGGGCCAAGGGCAACCAATCGCCCCGTCGTCGACTCCGAGAGAAGCAGCGTGCTCATACGACTTCTGGGGACCTACCTCAGGCCCTACCGAAAACCCATCGCCTGGCTGGTGCTGCTGCAGTTCCTGCAGACCTGCGCCACCCTCTACCTGCCCACGCTGAACGCGGACATCATCGACAAGGGCGTCGTCAACGGCGACACCGGCTACATCCTGTCCTACGGCGCCCTGATGCTCGGCATCTCGCTGGCGCAGGTCGTGTGCAACATCGGTGCCGTGTACTACGGCGCGCGGACCGCCGCGGCGCTCGGCCGGGACGTGCGGGCGGCCGTCTTCGACCGGGTGCAGTCGTTCTCGGCGCGTGAGGTCGGGCACTTCGGCGCGCCCTCGCTGATCACCCGTACGACCAATGACGTCCAGCAGGTGCAGATGCTGGCCCTGATGACGTTCACCCTGATGGTGTCGGCGCCCATCATGTGTGTGGGCGGCATCGTGCTGGCCCTCGGCCTGGACGTGCCGCTGTCCGCGGTGCTGGTCGCCGTGGTGCCCGTGCTCGGCATCAGCGTGACCTTGATCGTACGGCGGCTGCGGCCGCTGTTCCGGACCATGCAGGAGCGCCTCGACACGGTGAACCGGGTGCTGCGCGAGCAGATCACCGGCAACCGCGTGATCCGTGCCTTCGTGCGCGACGAGTACGAGCAGCAGCGGTTCAAGAAGGCGAACGTCGAGCTCACGGACATGGCGATGGGCACCGGCAATCTGCTCGCGCTGATGTTCCCGATCGTCATGACGGTGGTGAACCTGTCGTCCATCGCGGTGGTGTGGTTCGGGGCTCATCGCATCGACAGCGGCGGGATGCAGATCGGTGACCTGACCGCGTTCCTCGCCTATCTCATGCAGATCGTGATGTCCGTGATGATGGCCACCTTCATGTTCATGATGGTGCCGCGCGCGGAGGTGTGCGCCGAGCGCGTCCAGGAGGTCCTGGAGACGGAGTCGAGTGTCGTGCCACCGAAGGCGCCGGTGCGGGAGCTGCGCCGGCACGGCCATCTGGAGATCCGGGGCGCGGGCTTCCGCTATCCGGGTGCCGAGGAGCCGGTGCTGAAGGCGATCGACCTGGTCGCTCGGCCGGGTGAGACGACGGCCGTCATCGGGTCCACGGGCAGCGGGAAGTCGACCCTGCTGGGGCTGGTCCCCCGGTTGTTCGACGCGACCGACGGGCGGGTGCTCGTGGACGGGGAGGACGTGTCGGCCATCGATCCCCAGTTGCTGGCCCGGACCGTCGGGCTGGTGCCGCAGCGGCCGTACCTGTTCGCCGGGACGGTGGCGACCAACCTGCGCTACGGCAATCCGGACGCCACGGACGAGGAGCTGTGGCACGCGCTGGGGGTGGCGCAGGCCAAGGAGTTCGTGGAGCGGCTGGAGGGCGGGCTGGACGCGCCCGTCGCGCAGGGCGGCACGAACGTGTCCGGTGGTCAGCGGCAGCGGCTGGCGATCGCGCGGACCCTCGTGCAGCGCCCGGAGATCTACCTCTTCGACGACTCCTTCTCCGCCCTCGACTACGCCACCGACGCCGCCCTGCGGGCGGCGCTCGCGCGGGAGACCGCCGAGGCGACCGTCGTCATCGTCGCCCAGCGCGTGGCGACCATCCGGGACGCCGACCGGATCGTCGTGCTCGACGAGGGGCGGGTCGTCGGCACGGGCCGGCACCACGAGCTGATGGCGGACAACGAGACGTACCGGGAGATCGTGCTCTCCCAGCTGACGGAAGCGGAGGCCGCCTGATGGCCGGGCCGATGGGGCGGATGATGGCCGGCACCGGACCGGACCACCGCTCGCTGGACTTCAAGGTGTCGGGCAGACGGCTCGTCGCGCACTTCAAGCCGGAGCGGCTCACCCTCTACGCGCTGCTGCTCTGCGTGGTCGTGAGCGTGGGTCTGTCGGTCGCCGGGCCGAAGATCCTCGGTGAGGCCACCGACCTGGTGTTCTCCGGCATCGTCGGGCGGCAGTTCGAGCCCGGGACGACCAAGGCGCAGGTTCTCGCGGCCATGCGGGAGCGCGGCGACGGCGAGATCGCCGACATGCTGCGCAGCACCGACTTCACGCCGGGCCAGGGCATCGACTTCGGCGCGGTCGGGGGCGTCCTGCTGTTCGCGCTCGCCGTGTTCGCCGTCGCCGGTGTGCTGATGGCGGTGGCGACGCGGCTGGTGAACCGGGCCGTGAACCGCACCATGTACCGGATGCGCGAGGACGTCCAGGGGAAGCTGTCGCGGCTGCCGCTGTCGTACTTCGACAAGAGGCAGCGCGGGGAGGTGCTGTCCCGGGCGACGAACGACATCGACAACATCGGGCAGACGCTCCAGCAGTCGATGGGGCAGCTGATCAACTCGGTGCTGACCATCGTCGGCGTGCTGGCGATGATGTTCTGGATGTCGTGGCTGCTGGCGCTGGTCGCGCTGGTGACCGTGCCGCTGTCGTACGTCGTCGCCACGCGCGTGGGCAAGCGGTCGCAGCCGCACTTCGTGCAGCAGTGGCGCTCGACCGGCAAGCTCAACGCGCATGTCGAGGAGATGTACACCGGGCACACGCTGGTGAAGGTGTTCGGGCGGCAGAAGGAGTCGGCGAAGCAGTTCGCCGAGCAGAACGAGGCGCTGTACGAGGCCGGGTTCAAGGCGCAGTTCAACAGCGGGATCATGCAGCCGCTGATGCTGTTCGTGTCGAACATCAACTACGTGCTGGTCGCGGTGGTCGGCGGGCTGCGGGTCGCGTCGGGGTCCTTGTCCATCGGTGACGTGCAGGCCTTCGTCCAGTACTCGCGGCAGTTCTCGATGCCGCTGACGCAGGTCGCGTCGATGGCGAACCTCGTGCAGTCGGGTGTCGCGTCGGCCGAGCGGATCTTCGAACTCCTGGACGCGGAGGAGCAGGAGGCGGATCCGGTGCCGGGGGTGCGGCCGGAGGAACTGCGGGGGCGGGTGGCGCTGGAGGGCGTGTCCTTCCGGTACGACCCCGAGAAGCCGCTGATCGAGGACCTGTCGCTGACGGTGGAACCGGGGCACACGGTCGCGATCGTCGGGCCGACGGGGGCCGGCAAGACGACGCTGGTGAACCTGCTGATGCGGTTCTACGAGGTCTCGTCCGGGCGCATCACCCTCGACGGCGTCGACATCGCCCGCATGTCGCGGGACGAACTGCGCGCCGGGATCGGGATGGTGCTCCAGGACACCTGGCTGTTCGGCGGCACGATCGCGGACAACATCGCCTACGGCGCCTCGCGTGAGGTGACCCGGGGTGAGATCGAGGAGGCGGCGCGGGCGGCCCACGCCGACCGGTTCATCCGTACGCTGCCCGACGGGTACGACACGGTGATCGACGACGAGGGGGCGGGAGTCAGCGCGGGTGAGAAGCAGCTGATCACCATCGCCCGGGCGTTCCTGTCCGATCCGGTGATCCTGGTGCTGGACGAGGCGACCTCGTCGGTCGACACCCGTACGGAGGTGCTCATCCAGAAGGCCATGGCGAAACTGGCGCACGGGCGGACGTCGTTCGTCATCGCGCACCGGCTGTCGACGATCCGGGACGCGGACACGATCCTCGTCATGGAGAACGGGTCGATCGTGGAACAGGGCGCGCACGGCGAGCTGTTGGCGGCCGACGGGGCGTACGCGCGGCTGTACAGGGCGCAGTTCGCGCAGGCGGTGGCCGAGGTGGACTAGGCATACGGGGTGAGGGGGCCGCTCGTCAGGACTGAGCGGCCCCTTCTCAGTCCAGGTAGCCCCTGAGCTGGTCCGCGAAGGCGTGGTCCCTGAGTTTGTTCAGGGTTTTCGACTCGATCTGCCGGATGCGTTCCCGGGTCACGCCGAAGATGCGGCCTATCTCCTCCAGGGTGCGGGGGCGGCCGTCGACCAGGCCGTAGCGGAGCTGGACGACCTTGCGTTCGCGTTCGCCGAGGGTGGACAGGACCGCTTCCAGGTGCTCGCGGAGCAGCAGGAACGCCGCCGACTCGACCGGTGAGGCGGCGTCGCCGTCCTCGATGAGGTCGCCGAGCGCCACGTCGTCCTCCTCGCCCACCGGGGCGTGCAGGGACACCGGTTCCTGGGCCAGGCGCAGCACCTCGCGGACGCGCTCGGGAAGGAGGTCGAGGTGGGCGGCCACCTCTTCCGGCGTCGGTTCGTAGCCGCGTTCCTGGAGCATGCGGCGCTGGACGCGGACGACCCGGTTGATCAGCTCGACGACGTGGACCGGGACCCGGATGGTGCGGGCCTGGTCGGCGAGGGCGCGGGACATGGCCTGGCGGATCCACCAGGTGGCGTACGTCGAGAACTTGTAGCCGCGGGCGTAGTCGAACTTCTCGACGGCCCGGATCAGGCCGAGGTTTCCCTCCTGGACCAGGTCGAGCATGGTCAGGCCGCGGCCGACGTACCGCTTGGCGACGGAGACCACGAGCCGCAGGTTCGCCTCGATGAGGCGGCGCTTGGCCATGCGGCCCATGACGACGAGGCGGTCCAGGTCGAGGGCGAGCCGGCTCTCCAGGTCGGGGGTGCTGCTCAGTTTCTCCTCGGCGAACAGGCCGGCCTCGACACGGCGGGCGAGTTCGACCTCCTCGGCCGCGGTGAGGAGGGGGATGCGGCCGATCTCCCGCAGGTACTGGCGGAAGAGGTCGGAGGAGGGGCCGCTGGTGTCGGCGGTACGGCCGCGGGTCGGCAGCGGTGCTTCCACCGGCTCGGCGGCGTCGGGGGCGTCCAGGGCGTCGGCAGGCGGTTCCGCCGGCTCGGGCGGGGCCTCCGGCTCCGACTCGGGGTGGTGCGCGACACGGCTCTGCGGCGGCACCGCGACGAGAACGCCGGTCTCCGCGTCCCGATCCGTGCCGTCCGTACTGTCGGTCTGGATGAGGGTCTGGGTCTGCACGGGGGCGACCTCCAGGATGATCGCTGCCGAGGCGTACGGCAGCGCTGCTTCGAGGGCGGAGTCGGCGGCCTCGCCGCTGTCCGTCCCGTACGCGTTGAGCGGAACCGCGGGGGTGTGGGACCCGTGGGGAACGGATCGGCCGCGCTCCGAGGACTCAGGCACCGGAACCCAGTGTGGAGTACGACACATCGCCGCCACGAGGGGCGTGCGGTGACTTTTTGCGTCCGGTCCGTGACGGGGCGGTTACTCATGCAACTGCTGCAGGCTCGGCGCACGACGAGATCGAGCACACCAAGGAACTCGGTCGCCTCACGACAGCGGTCGATCCGATCGTGCGCCGCCTCGGCATCACGTCCGCCGAGCGGCCCCCGCCGGAGCAGCCCTCACAACGCCGCCGCGCCCTGCCCCCGCAACGCCTGGTCGTACTGCTGCAGCACCCACAGCTCGTTCTGTACGGCGGCCAGTTGGGCGGGGTCGCCGCCCGCGCCGAGGCGGGTGAGCTGGCTCTGGACGTCGCGGATGCGGCGTTCGACGGCGCGGCGCCGGACGGTGACGAGTTGTTCCCCGGCGTAGTTCTCGTCGACCGTCTTGCGCATGATCGCCTCGACCGCCAGCTCCGTGACCATCGCGCGGACCTGGTCGTCGGGGGCCGCCTCACGGACGCGGACCAGGTATTCCTGCGGGTCCTGGATGCCCTGCTCCGCGCCGCCCGCGTCCATGATCGCCTGGCGTACGGCGGCGTAGGGGGCGGCGGTGAACTCGTCGACGCCGTACGCGTCGAACGCGGGGGAGACCAACTCGGGCCGCTGGAGGGCGAGTTTGAGGAGCTCGCGTTCGGTCGCGTAGACCGGGTTGCGCAGGGTCAGCGCGGGGCCCGAGGTACGGGGCGCGGGGGCGGCGTCGTACGGCTGCTGCGGGCCCCGGGGCGTCGGCGCCTGTCCCCTGCCGCCCCGGTCCCGTGCCCAACGGGCGAGCTGGGCCACCCGCTTGACCACGAACTGCGTGTCGAGGATGCCGAGCATGCCCGCGAGTTCGACGGCCACCTCGTGCTGGGCGCCGCTGTTCTTGATGCGGGCGACGATCGGTGCCGCCTCGTCCAGCGCGGCCGCGCGGCCCGCCGGGGTGTCGAGGTCGTAGCGGACGACGATCTGGCGCAGCGCGAACTCGAAGAGGGGCGTGCGCGGTTCGACCAGGTCGGCCACCGCCTCGTCGCCCTTCGCCAGGCGCAGCTCACAGGGGTCCATGCCGTCGGGGGCGATGGCGATGTAGGTCTCGGCGGCGAACTTCTGGTCGTCCTCGAAGGCGCGCAGCGCCGCTTTCTGGCCCGCCGCGTCACCGTCGAAGGTGAAGATCACGCGGGCCGAGCCGTTGTCCATCAGCAGTCGGCGCAGGATCTTGATGTGGTCGCCGCCGAAGGCGGTGCCGCAGGTCGCGATGGCCGTGGTGACCCCGGCGAGGTGGCAGGCCATGACGTCGGTGTAGCCCTCGACCACGACGGCACGGCTCGACTTCGCGATGTCCTTCTTGGCGAGGTCGATGCCGTAGAGGACCTGGGACTTGCGGTAGATGGCCGTGTCGGGGGTGTTGAGGTACTTGGGACCGTTGTCGGACTCGTACAGCTTGCGCGCGCCGAAGCCGACCACGTCGCCGCCGATGTCCCGGATCGGCCACATCAGACGGCCCCGGAAGCGGTCGATGGGGCCGCGGCGGCCCTCCTGGGACAGCCCGGACAGGATCAGCTCCTTGTCGGTGAAGCCCTTGCCGCGCAGGTAGCGGGTGAGGTGGTCCCAGCCCTGGGGGCTGTAGCCGACACCGAAGTGGACGGCGGCGGCCTGGTCGAAGCCGCGCTCGGCGAGGAAGACCCGGCCGGTGTCCGCCTCGGGGCCGGTCGCCAACTGCTCGGCGTACCACTCGGCGGCGATCTTGTGGGCCTCGACCAGACGGATGCGCTCGCCGCGCTGGTGGGACGGGTTGTACCCGCCCTCCTCGTAGCGCAGGGTGATGCCGGCCTGGGCGGCGAGGCGCTCGACCGCCTCGGAGAAGGAGAGGTGGTCGACCTTCATCACGAACGTGATGGTGTCGCCGCCCTCCTGGCAGCCGAAGCAGTGGAAGAGTCCCTTGCTCGGGCTGACCTGGAAGGACGGCGACTTCTCGTCATGGAAGGGGCACAGCCCCTTGAGGTTCCCGCCGCCCGCGTTCCGCAGCTGGAGGTACTCGGACACCACGGCGTCGATCGGGACCGCGTCCCGTACCGCCTTCACGTCCTCGTCGTTGATCCGTCCTGCCACGCGTGAATTCTACGGGGGTGGACCGACAGCGGTGACGGTCAGGAAGTCCGGCTGCCCAGGGTGTCCAGCGGCACATGCGGGTCCGCGAGCGCCTCGGTGTCCACCCGCGCCCTGGAGCGGATCAGCCGCTGGATGGGCTCTGTGACGTCCCACACATTCACGTTCATCCCGGCGAGCACCCGATGCTCCTTCACCCAGAACGCGATGAATTCACGCTTGCCGGCGTCCCCTCGGATCACCACTTCGTCGTACGTCCCCGGCGGCGCCCAGCCGGAGTACTCCATCCCCAGGTCGTACTGGTCGGAGAAGAAGTAGGGCACGCGGTCGTAGGTGACGTCCTGCCCGAGCATCGCCCGCGCCGCCGCCGGGCCGCCGTTGAGCGCGTTGGCCCAGTGCTCCACGCGTACCCGGGTGTCGAACAGGGCGTGCGGGAAGGAGGCCACGTCGCCGGCCGCGTAGATGTCGGGGTCGGAGGTGCGCAGCCGCTCGTCGACCACGACGCCGCGGCCATGGGCGGGGTCGGCGATCTCCAGCCCCGCCGCTTCCGCCAGCGCCGTACGGGGAGCGGCGCCGATCGCCGCCAGGACGTCGTGCGCGGGGTGTTCCTCACCGTCGTCGGTGCGGGCGGCCAGCACCATGCCGTCCTGGCCGACGATCTCCGTCAGCCGCCTGCCGAAGTGGAAGCGCACCCCGTGCTCGCGGTGCAGCTCGGCGAAGAGTCCGCCGATCTCAGGGCCCAGGACACCGTGCAGGGGGGTCGGATCCGGCCCGACGACCGTGACCTCCGCGCCGTACTCGCGGGCCGCCGCCGCGACCTCCAGGCCGATCCAGCCGGTGCCGGCGATCACGAGGTGCCCGTTGTCGCGGCCGAGCGAGGCCAGGACGCCCTTGAGGCGCTCGGCGTGCGCGAGGCGGCGCAGGTGGTGGACGCCGGCCAGGTCGGTGCCCGGGATGTCCAGGCGGCGGGGTTCGGCGCCGGTGGCCAGCAGGAGCTTGTCGTAGTGGACGACCGTGCCGTCCTCGCCGAACCGCACCGTCTTCGCCGTGCGGTCGATCGCGTCGACGGTCTGGCCGAGGTGCAGCTCGATGTCGTTGCGCGCGTACCAGGCGGGCTCGTGCACGAAGACGCTGTCGCGCTCCTCCTTGCCGAGGAGGTAGCCCTTGGACAGCGGCGGCCGCTCGTAGGGGTGGTCGCGCTCGTCGCAGATCAGTATCACCCGCCCGGTGAAGCCCTCCGCGCGGAGCGTCTCGGCCGCCTTGGCGCCGGCGAGTCCTCCTCCGACGATGACGAATGTCTGATCCGCGTCGACCACTTGATGCCTCCTCGAGAGCGTGCCGCCACATGCGAGCGTCCCGCACGCAGCGTGATGGGGGAAGAGGGAGTGGCCCGATCAGGCCACGCAGTGTCACGTTCGGGCGCGTTTCACGTCGCCCGCGGCCCGACCGTCTGCCCGACCGTCTATGGGCGCCCGGTCAGACGCGCGTGCAGTGAGCGGGCCGACGCGTCCGTCAGGGAGGCGATCTGGTCGACGATCACCCGCTTGCGGGCGCGGTCGTCCTCGGCCAGCTCGAACAGGGCCCGGAACTGCGGGTCCAGCCCGTCGGGCGCGCGGGCGGTGAGCGCCTCGGCGAGTTCGGCGACCACGATCCGCTGGTCGGCGCGCAGCCGCTCCTGCTCGGCGCGCTGCATGACATACCGGTCGGCGACGGCCTTGAGGACCGCGCACTCCAGCCGGGTCTCGCGCGGTACGACGAGTTCGGCGCCGTAGCGGGTGAGCCGCCCGGAGCCGTACGCCGCGCGCGTGGCGCTCTCCGCGGCCAGGCAGAAACGGCCGATGAGCTGGCTGGTGGCGTCCTTGAGGCGGGCCTGGGCGACGGCCGAGCCGTCGTAGCCGTGCGGCCACCACTCCTGGTCCTGGAGGCGGTCGAGGGCGGCGGCGAGTTCGGCCGGGTCGGTGTCCTCGGGGACGTACCGTCCGACGGCCACCGCGAAGACCGCCTGGCGTTCGGGCTCGGCGTGCAGGCAGTTGGGGTCGATGTGGCCGGCGTGCAGTCCGTCCTCGACGTCGTGCACCGAGTACGCCACGTCGTCGGACCAGTCCATGACCTGGGCCTCGAAGGTGGTGCGGGTGCCGGGGGCGTCCTTGCGGACCCAGTCGAAGACGGGCCGGTCGTCCTCGTAGACGCCGAACTTCGGGGACGCCGGGTCGGTGGGGTGGGCGCCGCGGGGCCAGGGGTACTTGGTGGCGGCGTCGAGGGTGGCCCGGGTGAGGTTGAGGCCGACGGAGCCCTCCGGGGTGAACCGCTTGGGTTCGATGCGGGTGAGGAGCCGCAGGGACTGGGCGTTGCCCTCGAAGCCGCCGCAGTCCTCGGCGAATTCGTTGAGCGCGACTTCGCCGTTGTGACCGAAGGGGGGATGGCCCAGGTCGTGGGAGAGGCAGGCGGCTTCCACGAGGTCGGGATCGCAGCCGAGGGCCGCGCCGAGCTCTCGGCCGACCTGGGCGCACTCCAGGGAGTGGGTGAGGCGGGTGCGGGGGCTCGGATCCCAGGCGTTGCTGTGCGTACCCGGCGTCACGACCTGGGTCTTGCCGGCGAGGCGGCGCAGCGCCGCGGAGTGCAGTACGCGGGCGCGGTCGCGTTGGAAGGCCGTGCGGCCCGGGCGTTTGTCGGGTTCGGGGGCCCAGCGTTCGACTGCCGACTCGTCGTAGTACATGCACCGACAGTACGGGCAGACACTGACAAACGGAGGGGTGTGTTGCGCCTGGTCGTCTGCCAAATCCTGTGCGGCTGCGGGTGCGGGTGGTTCGTGGCCGGTCGCGCAGTTCCCCGCGCCCCTGAGGGACGTCCCCGTCCCCGGCGATTCAGGCCGATGCCAGTTCCGGTGCTGCCGTCACCGGCGTCGTCAGCGTCTGGTCGTAGCGGTGGAGGAGCAGTCTCGCCATCGCCTGGTGGGTGCCCAAGGGGGCCGAGGCCAGCCATGGGGCTGCCTCCGCGCACTCCGTCGCGAAGCGGCCCGGGGCCGTGAAGTACGAGGCCACCGCCACCCTCGTACGGCCCCTCGCCGCCAAGGCACGCAACGCGTCCGGGACCGTCGGGGCCGCCGTCGTCGCGTAGGCCGGGACGACCGGGACGCCCAGGCGGGCGGAGAGGAGCTGAGCCGTGCGGGAGGTGTCCACCTTCGACTCGGGGTCGCGGGAACCCGCCGCCGCCAGGACCACCGCGCTCCTGCGGCGGGTCGGCTCGTCCATGCGGGTGGGCCAGCCGGCCTCGACGAGGCGGGCGTGCAGGGCCTCCACCAGCAGGGGGTGCGGGCCGAGGGCGGGGGCCACGCGGGCGTGGACCTCGGCCTCGGCGGCCGTCTCGGGGATGTCCCGCTTGACGTGGTAGCCGCGGCTGAGGAGGAGGGGGACGAGGATCGCCTCGCCGGTGCCGAGGGCGGCGAGGGTGTCGGCGAGCAGCGGCTCGTTCAGCTCGATGTGGCCGAGGTGGACGGGCAGGCCGGGGCGCAGGGCGCGGACCTTGTCGAGGAGCGCGCGTACGGTGCTCAGCGCGCGCGGGTCGCGGCTGCCGTGGGCCACGACGACGAGCGCGGGCGGTTCGGGGCGCCGCCTGCCGTCGAGCGGGACGAGGCAGAGCTGGCTGGCGAGCTGGCTGCTGATCCGGTTCATGAGGTGCGCCGTACTGTCGAGGTGGGCCGTCGTGGACTCGTCGTGAGGAGCGTTCGACGCCGTCATGGATCGATGGTGGCGGCGGGACGTTGCCGCCCCGTTTCGCGGGAATGACGGGTTCTTACACCGGGTTCACGGCGGGGCCCCCGGACTGTGTGAGGGGGTGTGGCCTGCGGTTTCGGGGGTGGAGTGAACCTGGTCACGTCGGGTGCGGTGAACCGTGGAGGCCCACGGGACGTCCCTGACTGTCGAGAACAGGCGGTGAGCCGACCGGGGAGGGACCGTCCGATGCGCCGACCGAAGCCGCGCGGGCCGAGACTGCCGCGCACCCGCGCGGGGCAGCGCCGGCTGGTGCGGGCCGTGGTGCTGGGGTGCGTCCTGGCGCTGCTTCCGGCCACCTGGATGCGCCTCGTGACCGCGGACCGGCTGCGCACCACGGCCGACGTGCCGCGCACCGACGTCGCCGTGGTCTTCGGTGCGGGCCTGTGGGCCGGCGAGCCGTCCCCGTACCTCGCCCACCGGCTCGACGCGGCGGCGGAGCTGTACCGCGAGGGCCGGGTCGAGGTCGTCCTCGTCACCGGGGACAACAGCCGCGAGGACTACGACGAGCCCGACGCCATGCGCGCGTATCTGACCCGGCACGGCGTGCCGGGCTCGCGCATCGTCAGCGACTACGCCGGCTTCGACACCTGGGACTCCTGCGTCCGCGCCAAGAAGATCTTCGGCGTCGACGAGGCGGTGCTGATCAGCCAGGGCTTCCACATCCGGCGGGCGGTCGCGCTGTGCCAGGAGGCGGGGGTGACGTCGTACGGCGTCGGCGTCGACGCCAGGCACGACGCCACCTGGTACTACGGCGGCACCCGCGAGATCTTCGCGGCCGGCAAGGCGGCCCTGGACGCCCTCTTCGAACCGGACCCCCGGTTCCTCGGGCCGAAGGAGGCCGGCGTGGCGAACGCGCTGGCGGCGGAGCGGTAGAGGCGCCCGAGGAGAAGGGCGCATGCCGCATGCCGGGTTCGTCACGCGCACGCCGGCCGACGGTCCACGGGCGCGCGGCGGCGGATCGGGCCGCCCGCCACACGACCTTCGCCGCGGGCGGGGGAGCCGGCCTCCTTCCGCGACCGGCCGTGCATCCCGATCGGTCCGGGCGGGAGCAGGGCCCTTGTCTCGCTCCCGCCCTCGGCCTGCGGGGTCCCGGCCTCAGCGGCCGGTGAAACGCGGTCGGCGTTTGTCCAGGAACGCGCTCATGCCCTCCTTCTGGTCGTCCGTCGCGAACAGGGCGTGGAAGACGCGGCGTTCGAAGAGGAGGCCGTCGCGCAGGCCGGTTTCGAGGGCCTGGTCGACGCACTCGCGGGCCGCGGTGACCGCCGCGCGGCCGTACGAGGCGATCGTCGCCGCCGCCCGCAGGGCCTCCGGCAGGACCTGGTCGTCCGGGACCACTCGGGAGACGAGACCGCAGCTTCCCGCCTCCCGAGCGTCCATCGTGCGGCCGGTCAGGATCAGGTCCATCGCCTTGGCCCGGCCGACGAGGCGGGTCAGGCGCTGGGTGCCGCCGATGCCGGGGATCACGCCCAGCTTGATCTCCGGCTGGCCGAAGACCGCCGACTCCCCCGCGATGACGAGGTCGCACATCATCGCCAGCTCGCAACCGCCGCCCAGCGCGTAGCCGTTGACGGCCGCGATCTTCGCGGTGCGCAGGGCGGTGAAGCCCTCCCAGGCGGCGAAGTAGTCGTCGGCGGCCATCTCCGCGGCCGTCCGCCCCGCCATCTCCTTGATGTCGGCGCCGGCCGCGAACACCGTGTCCGAGCCGGTGACGACGAAGCAGCCCACCTCGGGATCGGCGTCCAACGGGCGCAGGACATCGAGGAGTTCGGCGAGGAGTGCGCCGCTGAGGGCGTTGCGCACGTGGGGGCGGTGCAGGCGTACGGTCACGACGGCGCCGTCGCGCTCGGTCTTGATGTTGTCCATGGGTTCCTCCTTGGGTTCCCCTCGGTTCCTGCGGGTCACGAGTCCCAGATCGCGCCGTACGCCGGGATCCCGCGTCGCTCCAGGCCGTGCACCACCTGCCAGGTGAGCTTCTTGTTGGAGATGCAGATGACCGCCTCGGCCCCGAAGTCCCGGTACGCCGCGTAGGCGAGTTGGACCATGTCGGGCTTGCCGTGCCGGGAGGTGTCCCAGACCAGGGCGTGCGGCTGGACGGCGAGGATCTCGTCGACCAGGGCGTCTCCGTAGGTCGCCCGGGGATCGCGGGTCGCCCAGACCAGGCGGGAGGGGACCTCGGCGGCCAGCAGATGGGGCAGGCAGGGGCCGATGCCGCTGCCGGTGGCGACGTAGACCACCTTCTTGAAGAGGGTCTCGATGTTGGCGACGCCCGCCGTGGTGATGCCCTTGACCCAGACCTTCGACGGCAGGTCGTCGATGAACGCGCCCGTCCAGTCGCCGGCCCGCGAGATGGTGAGCCGGAAGCCGGGCTCGCCGGGTGCCGGGACGTTGGCGAAGGAGTGCCACTCCTTCAGCGGGCTGCGGCTGATCGCCGTCGAGGAGCCCGCGAAGGGGGTCTCGCCGTGGTCGAAGCGGGCCAGGACGACGTGCGGGGAGGGCCGTTCGAGGCGTACGTCGACCTTGCGCAGCCGGAGCCAGGGCAGGGCGACGCTGAAGGTGACGACCGCGAGCACCGTCAGCGGAACCGGTCCGGGGGACGACAGCAGCGTGTGCGTCCAGAAGAGGGCGAGGGCGCTCCAGCCGCCGAAGCGGTGGATCTTCTCGAAGTGGTCGTGGTGGCGGGCGCGGAAGGGTGGCAGCGCGGTGGCCACGATCAGCGCGAGGAGGATCACCAGGGTCCAGCCCACGGTCAGGCGCGGGGCGTCGGTCGTGGTGACGGTCAGCGCCAGGAACCATGCCGTCCCCGCGAGCGCCCCGCCCACGTGCAGTCCGCCGAAGTGGTACACCTTGCCCAGCGTCCAGCGCACCTTCAGCGGCCAGCTCGTCGGGGCCCGGGTGGCCAGCCGGAAGAAGAGGTTGATGACGTACTGCTGGCGCACGAGGACGGCGAGGGCGAGGTTCGCCAGGGCCGCGTGCCCCAGGGTCCGCTCCGTCAGGGGCCAACCGGCCCACAGGAACGCCAGGTTGGCGGTGAGCACCAAGGCCGCCAGTCGGTTGTGGTGCATCAGCCGGGGGTGCTTGAGCAGGCGGCGCGGGCCCGGGATCGGCGGCGGCAGCTCGACGGACCGGCGGTCGAGGGACGTGGTCATCGGGCCGCCCCCTGAAGCGTCCGCCCGTGCGCCTGCTGCTCCGCCATCCGCAGCAGCGCCTGTTTGTCGACCTTGCCGCGGTCGGTCTCGGGCAGTAGTGGCAGGGGCATGACAGTCTCGGGCACGCAGTAGTACGGCAGCGCGTCAGCGACCGCCCGCCGGGCCGTGTCGGGGTCGACGTCCGCCGGGCACACGAACGACACGAGCGTCCGCGCGTCCCGCCGCAGCGTCACCGCCCGCGCGCAGCCCTCGACCGACTCCAGCACCGAGGACACCGCGTCCAGTTCGACCCGGAAGCCACGCACCTTGACCTGGTCGTCGGTGCGGCCGAGGTGTTCGAGTGCGCCGTCGGAGGTCCAGCGGCCGAGGTCACGGGTGCGGAACATGCGGCGGCCGGCGCCGAGGAAGGGGTCGGGGGCGTACCGCTCGGCGTTGAGGCGGTCGTTCCCGAGATAGCCCGCCGACACGCAGTCGCCGCCCGCCCACATCTCCCCCACCTCGCCGATGGGCAGCGGGCGGCGGTCGGCGTCGAGGACGTAGACCGTGTTGTTGGGGGTGGGGCGGCCGATGGTGAGCAGCGGGTCGGAGGGGTGGTGGCGCTGCATCGTGTTGACGATGGTCGTCTCGGTCGGTCCGCAGCAGTTGTGGAAGGCGGCGTGCCGGGCCCACCGGTCGGCGAGCGGGCGCGGGCAGGGCTCTCCGGCGACGGCGACCGTGTGCACGCGCGGGCAGGTCTCCGGGTCGATGCCGGACAGCACGGTCGGGGTCGCGATGAGCACGTCGGCCGTGCGGGCCGCCGCCGGGATGTCCTTGCCGCGCACGACGAGGGTGCCGCCGTGGGTGAGGCAGCCGAGGATCTCCCAGGCGGCCATGTCGAAGGCGACGTTGAGGAGGTGGGCGACGCGGTCGCCGGGGCGGATGCCGAGGCCGCCGGGTTCGGTCAGGAGGATGTTGGCGACGTTGCGGTGCGTGACCTTCACGCCGTTGGGCCGGCCCGTGGTGCCCGAGGTGAACAGGACGTAGCAGCCGTCGTCGGGGCCGACCGCCGCGTCCGGTGCCGGTGCCGGTGCCGCTGCCGGTGCGTACGGCAGCGGCTCGTCCAGGGTGACGATCCGGTGTCCGGCGTCGGGCAGCGGCACGCGGTGGGCGTGCTCGGCGAGGGTGAGGACGACGCGGGTGCGGGCGGTGCGGACGACATGGGCGAGCTGGGCCGGAGGCGCGAGGCCGATGTCCTGCGGGACGTAGGCGGCGCCCGCCTTCAGGATGCCGAGCAGGCCGACGAGCATCGGGATCGAGCGGCGCACGAAGAGTCCGACGTGGTCACCGGGGCGTACGCCCTCGTGGACCAGGCGGGCGGCGAGGGCGTCGGCGCGGCGGTCGAGCGCGCCGTAGGTGATCCGGTCGTCCAGGTGTTCGGCGGCGACGGCGTGCGGGGCGGCCGCGGCCTGCCGGGCGACGGCGCGGTGGATCAGCGGGTCGGGGACGGGGACGGTGGGGCCGCGGCCGTACTGCCAGAAGAGGTGCTGGTCGCGGCGGGTCAGGTGGCTCAGCCGGGCTGAGCGGCCGGAGGGGCGCAGGGGCATGGTCGGGGGACCTCCTGGCGGGCTGTTTCGATGGACGGATTGCCGTAGGCGGTGAAGCCGCCCACGGATGCGGCCGGAATGAGCGGCGGGCATGCCCGGTGTCGAACGCCGTGCGGAGTCCATGCATCGTCGTACAGCGTCGGCGCGGTGCTGGACGTGCGCTCGACTGTAGCCCCGACTCTTCAACTCTCAACGAGGCGTGGTCGGCCAAGTACGGTACGGAATGAGCCACACGTGGTGACTTTCACAACAGCGGCAACTTCCGCACCGGTCGGCGGCGACTACCGGCAGGGCGCCTGTGCGCCTCACGGCGGCCGGGCGGCGACGGGGAGGTCACCGTCCCGGCCGCGTAACAGGGAGCCGCCGCGCACGTAACACGCCCGACTCACGCTGGACGGCATGCCGAACTCCGCGACGCCCACGCACTGCCCGTACTGCGCCCTGCAGTGCGGGATGAACCTCGCGCCCACGCAGGACGGGGGTGTCGCGGTGGTCGAGCGCCCGGACTTCCCGGTGAACAGGGGAGCGCTGTGCGGCAAGGGCCGTACGGCGCCCGCGGTACTGGCGTCGAACGTCCGCCTGACCTCACCGCTGGTGCGGTCGGGCGGCGCGCTCGTGCCCGCCGGCTGGGACGAGGCGCTGGACCGGATCGCCGAGGGCCTCGGCCGCACGCGCCTGGAACATGGCCCGGACGCGTGCGGGGTCTTCGGCGGGGGCGGCCTGACCAACGAGAAGGCGTACAGCCTCGGCAAGTTCGCGAGGATCGTGCTCGGCACCTCGCAGATCGACTACAACGGCCGTTTCTGCATGTCGTCGGCTGCCGCGGCCGGGATGAAGGCGTTCGGTCTCGACCGCGGGCTGCCGTTCCCGCTGGAGGACATCCCGAAGACGGGCTGTGTGATCCTGGTCGGCTCGAACCTGGCGGAGACGATGCCGCCGTCGCTGCGGTTCTTCAACGAGCTGCGCGAGAACGGCGGCACGCTGATCGTCATCGACCCGCGCCGCACGAAGACCGCCGAGCAGGCGGATCTGCACCTCGCTCCCCGCCCCGGCACCGACCTCGCACTGGCCCTCGGCCTGCTGCACCTGGTCGTCGCCGAGGGGCGGGTGGACGAGGAGTACGTCCAGGAGCGCACGGTCGGATGGGAGGACGCGCGGGCCGCGGCGATGGCGCACTGGCCGGAGTACGTGGAGCGGATCACGGGGGTGTCCGTTCCCCAACTCCGCGAAACGGTAAGGATGTTCTGCGAACCGGAGCACGCGATGGTGCTCACCGCGCGCGGGCCCGAGCAGCAGTCCAAGGGCACGGACACCGTGGGCGCTTGGATCAACCTGTGCCTGGCGACGGGGCGGGCGGGCCGGCCGCTGTCCGGGTACGGCTGCCTCACCGGGCAGGGCAACGGGCAGGGCGGACGCGAACACGGCCAGAAGGCCGACCAGTTGCCGGGCTACCGCAAGCTGGACGACCCGGCGGCGCGGCGGCATGTGGCCGACGTGTGGGGCGTGGATCCCGACAGCCTTCCCGGGCCGGGGCGCAGTGCGTACGAGCTCCTGGACGCACTCGGCACGGACATCAAGTCGCTGCTGCTGATGGGCTCCAACCCGGTGGTGTCGGCGCCGCGTGCCGCGCACATCGAGGAGCGCATCAAGTCCCTCGACTTCCTGGCGGTGTGCGACGTCGTGCTGTCGGAGACGGCGGCGCTCGCGGACGTGGTCCTGCCGGTCACGCAGTGGGCGGAGGAGACGGGCACGACGACCAGCCTGGAGGGCAGGGTGCTGCTGCGCCGCCGCGCGATCACCCCGCCCGACGGCGTCCGCAGCGACCTGGAGGTCATGCACGAGCTCGCGGCGCGGCTGGGCGGCGAAAGCGGGCTGGAGAAGGGCTTCCCGACCGACCCCGAGGAGGTCTTCGAGGAGCTGCGCCGGGCGAGCGCGGGCGGCCCGGCGGACTACTCGGGGATCACGTACCGCAGGCTGGCGCAGGAGAACGGGGTGTTCTGGCCGTGTCCCGCGGCGCCCCGCGCGGACGACGCCGAGGACCGCGAGGACACCTCACCGGCCGCGGTCGCGCACCCCGGCACGCCCCGCCTCTTCCTCGACCGGTTCGCCACGCCGGACGGACGGGCAAGGTTCGTCCCCGTCTCGCACCGGGCGGCCGCCGAGGAACCGGACGAGGAGTACCCGGTGCTGCTGACGACCGGGCGGGTCGTGGCGCAGTACCAGTCCGGCGCCCAGACCCGCCGCGTCGACGAGCTGAACGCCGCCGCGCCGGGCCCGTTCGTGGAACTGCACCCACGACTGGCGGCGCGTCTCGGGGCGGCCGAGGGCGACCCCGTGGCCGTGGTCTCACGCCGGGGCCGGGCGGTCGCCCCCGCCCGCATCACGACCGGCATCCGCCCCGACACCGTCTTCATGCCGTTCCACTGGCCGGGCGAGGGCCGCGCCAACACCCTGACCAACCCCGCACTGGACCCGACGTCACGAATGCCGGAGTTCAAGGCGTGCGCGGTGCGGGTTGAGGCGGTGGAGCCGTAGGGGGGTGGGGGTGGTTGGGTGTGTGGGTAGTTGAGCGTGGGGGCGGTTGAGCGCAGGGGCGGTTGAGCGCAGGGGCGGTTGGGCGTGGCCGGGGTTGGGCGTGGCGGTGACTGGACGCGGGGGGCCGGCTCGGCGTCGCGGGGCAGCCGAACGCAGCAACAGCTGGGCGCAACAGCGGCTGGACGCCGGGCCGTGCCAGAAAGGGTGCCGGTGTCGCCAGGGCGACGGGCGGGCGAGGCGAAGCGTGAGCCTCGGCCGGCAGGAGCGCCGCGGCCGAGGTCGGACGCGACGGCGACTGCGCGCGTCGGCGGACTGGGCGCGAAGACGACTGGGCGCGGCGGCCGCTCGGCGCAGGGACGACTGAACACAGCGACGGCTGAACGCGACAGCGGCTGGACACCGAGACCGCTCGGCGCGGGGGCGCTCGGCGCGGGCGGACGCCGGGGTCCTGGGCGGAAAGGGTGCCGGTCTCGCCGGGGCGACGGGCGGGCGAGGCGAAGCGTGAGCCTCGGCCGGCGGGAGGGCCGGGTGCGGTGCCGGTGTCAGGGGCTCGGTGGTGAAGCCCAGCGGCGGGGGCGCCTTGCTGCCCGGTCGTCTCAGCCGGGGCGGATCGTCCAGTCGCCCGTCTCGATGAGCCTGCCGTGCGTGCGCAGGCGGGCGGCTACGGCGGGGGCGGCGACATATACCCAGGCACGTACGGCCGTTCCGTCGGCGGCGCGGATCACCTCGCGGGCGATGCGCTCGTAGAGGTTGCGCGGGTCGGCCGGGGCGTATTCCTCCAGCCGGTCGAGGGCGGCGAGCAGCGCGGGGTACTCCTCGGGCCGGGCGGTGACGAGTTCGCCCCGGACGGTGCCGCCGCCGCCCGGTTCCTCGACCGCGTACGGATAGCCCGGGCCCGCGTACAGCTCCGCCCCTACGAGTCGCGCCGGTTCCTCGGCGAGGGTGCGGCCGCGCAGGAAGCGGTCGTGGTTGGGCTCACCCGGGCGGAGGGTGCCGTAGACGAAGAACGGGAGTCGGGGAGGGAGGGTCACAGAAAGGATTCTCTCCTCTCACACACCTGCACGTATTCGCCCTGGCCATGGCATGTGCACGCCGCCTTGAATCTTGGCAAGCTCTGCGCCGCCCAGTTCAAGGAGACCGATGAGCCGAATACGGCCGCACGCCCGAGGTTCCCGACTCGCCACGGCGGGTCTCGCCACCGCCGCGATCGCCACCCTGCTCACCGCCACACTCTCCCCCACCGCCGGCGCGGACGACAGGCCGACCAGGGCCACCGCACTGCAGAACGCGGCATCGGCCCTGGAGGACCACGCACGGAGCCTGGGGCTGACGGCCGCTCAGGACACCACCGTCCGGGACGTGGTCGTGGACACGGACGGCACCCAGCATGTGCGTTACGACCGCACCTACCGCCAACTCCCGGTCATCGGCGGCGACTTCGTGGTCCACCTGACGAAGGACGGTACGTACCGCGGCGCCTCCCGCGCCACGAAGGACGCGATCTCCCTGGCCGGCGTGACGCCCAGGGTCTCGGCACCGAAGGCGGCCGACCTCGCGGCGACCGCGCTGCGCGCCGTCAACGTCGGCGAGACGCTGAAGCGGCTCACGTCCCGGCCCGAGCTGGTCGTCGATGCCCTGCACGGCACCCCGAAGCTGGCCTGGCGGACGAACGCCCTCGCGCAGGACTCCCGCGGCAACCCGGTCGCCCGCACCGTGCTGACCGACGCCCGCACCGGCACGCAGATCGACGCGTGGGACAGCCTCGAGTCGGCGTCGGGCGACGGGAAGTCGCTGTACGGCGGCACGGTGCCGTTGGAGACGACGGCCTCGGGGTCGACGTACCAGTTGAAGGACGCGACGCGCGGCGGCACCTACACGGGTGACGCCGGGAACAAGACGGACCTGTGCCTGCTGACCGTCTGCCTCGAACGCGCCCCGGCGACGGTCTTCACCGACGCCGACAACCACTGGGGCAGCGGCACCACGGCCGACCGCTCGACGGCCGCGGTGGACGCGCAGTACGGCACGGACATGACGTGGGACTACTTCGAGGACGTCCACGGCCGCAAGGGCATCGCGGGCGACGGCAAGGGGTCGTACAACCGCGTGCACTACGGCAACGGCTACAACAACGCCTTCTGGGACGACCGTTGCTTCTGCATGACGTACGGCGACGGCGACGGCACCCAGCTCGGCCCGCTGGTGTCGCTGGACGTGGCCGGGCACGAGATGACGCACGGCGTGACGTCGAAGACCGCGGCGCTGACGTACTCGGGCGAGTCCGGTGGCCTGAACGAGGCGACCTCGGACGTCTTCGGCACGCTGGTGGAGTTCCACGCGGGCAACACCTCCGACCCGGGCGACTATCTGATCGGCGAGAAGATCGTCCGGTCGGCCTTCGGTCGGGACGCCCTGCGCTACATGGACAAGCCCTCCAAGGACGGCAAGTCGGTGGACTGCTGGAGCACGACGACGAAGGACCTCGACGTCCACTACTCGTCGGGCGTCGGCAACCACTTCGCGTATCTGCTGGCCGAGGGCAGCGGCGCGAAGACGGTCAACGGCGTCGGCTACGACTCGCCCACCTGCGACGGGTCTTCGGTGCGGGGGATCGGCCGGGACAAGGTGGGGAAGATCTGGTACCGGGCGCTGACGGTCTACATGACGTCCTCGACGAACTACGCGGGGGCGCGGACGGCGACGCTCAGCGCGGCGAAGGACCTGTACGGGGCCGGGAGCGCGGAGTACCTCGCGGTGGGGGCGGCTTGGGGCGCAGTGAACGTGCGCTGAGCGACGGGGTCCGGACGGGGCGGGAGAGCGCCTGAGGCCGGTGGGACCGTGACCGACGCCGGTTCGGCGGCGCCGCGAAGAAAGCAGTGGCCGCCTGGTCGTCGGCCCGGATACGCTCCGCTGCCTCCTGCCCTTCTCCCGCGTGCCCTTCTCGCGCCTGCCCCACCCCGCCTCACGGAGCCGTATGCCGCCGCCCACGAAGATGCACGCCGACGAGCTGGACATCGACGAAGCGCTGGTGGCCCGGCTCGTCGCGGAGCAGTTCCCGCGGTGGTCCGGGCTGCCGGTGACACGGGTCGCCTCCGCCGGGACCGACAACGCCATGTACCGGCTGGGCGCCGACATGGTCGTGCGGCTGCCGCGGCTGCCGGGCGGGGCCCACCAGGTCGACAGGGAGCAGCGGTGGCTGCCGCTGCTGGCTCCCCATCTGCCCCTGGCGGTTCCGACGCCGCTGGCGAAGGGAGAGCCGGGCGCCGGCTACGCGCTCCCCTGGGGTGTGTACGCCTGGCTGGACGGCGAGAACGCCTACGACGTGCCCCTCGCCGAACCGGCCGACGCGGCCGCGGAGTTGGGCCGTTTCACGGCGGCGCTGCGGACGGTGGACGCGGCGGACGGGCCGCCGTCGTTCCGGGGCGACCCGGTCGCCAAGCACGACGCATACGTCCGGACCGCGATCCATGACCTGGGTGCCGTCGGCATGCTGGACGCCGCGCTCGCGACGGCGCTGTGGGAGGAGACCCTCCGCCTTCCCCAGTGGGACGCCGACCCCGTCTGGCTCCACGCCGACCTCCTCCCGGGCAACCTGCTGACCTGCGCCGGGCGGCTCACCGCGGTCATCGACTTCGGCGGTCTCGGGGTCGGGGACCCGGCGGCCGACACCATCGCGGCGTGGGCGGTCTTCGACGCCGCCACCCGCGAGGTGTTCCGCGCGGCGGCAGACGTGGACGACGCCACGTGGGCTCGGGGGCGGGGCTGGGCCCTGTGCTTCGCTTTGATGGCGGAGCACTACTACGGCGAGCGCTGCGGGAACGGGACGAACCCGGTGCTGGCGGCGGTGGCGCGGCGGACGGTGGGCGAGGTGCTGGCGGAGTACGGCGGCGGGGCGAGCCGGCCGGTGGCGGCGCGTTGACGCGGGGCCGCGGCGGTACCGGCCGGCGGCACCAGCGGCACCAGGGGCACCAGCGGCACCGGCGGGTCACCCGTTCACACCCTCGGCGGCCGGGGCATCCGGTTCACTTCCGTGGCACGCCCGGGATGCCGCGATGACCTGCTGAAACACCGCCGCATCGGTGATCGGGTCCCTCCCGTCCGACACCCGTTCACCGCATTTCTGACGCTCTCTCAGGAAGCGCTCCCGCCCGGCTGCCCCTTACCTCGGAAGTGCAGGGGCTCGGCCGAGACGGCGGCACATGGGGGTGCCGCGGGTCGTGAGCCCGTGCGCTCGGAGGAGCCTCGATGCGACGTACCGCTCGTCTGCTGACCGGGACCGCGCTGGCCGTGGGTGCCGTCGGTCTCGTCGTCACGCCCGCCTACGGCGGCGACGGTGGTGGTGAGCTGGAGGTGTATCCGTCCTCGGTCGTGCCGGGCGGGCAGGTCAGGGTGAACACGGCCGCCTGCGGCGACGGCGGTTCGGCGGCGGGCGACGCCAGCGCGGTGGGGGCCGGTGACTTCACGCTGGTGCCGGGCAGCGACGAGCAGGACGCGCTCGGGAAGTTCCGGGTGCCGCCGAGCGCGCAGCCCGGGACGTACGAGATCGTCGCGGCGTGCGCCGAGGGCGGGCGGCGGGTGACGGGGGACCTGGTGGTCACGCTGACCGCCCCGCGCGAACAGGTGCATCCGAGAGGAAGTGTGAAGACGGGGGTCGGTGGCGCTCTCGACGGCTCCGACCCCGTGCAGACCGCGGCCGGCGTGGCGGCGCTCGCCGTCGCCGCCGCGGGCGGTACCTGGCTCCTGCATCGCCGGGCGAGAGGCGACGGGATCTGACGGACACCCTCCGCTGTCCGTCCGCCGGTACCGCACGTCCCCTCCCCCTCCGGGTCCGACGCCCCTCGCGGCCCGGAGGGGATGAGGGTGGCCCGAGGAGAGTCCCAGGAGGCGCAGGTGCGCAGTCACCGCACCGTCGGCAACGCCGCCATAGCCGCGGCCACCGCCCTGGCCCTGTGCTGCGGCGCCTGGCTGCTGCACAGCGGCACCGAGACCCACGCCCCGCCGCAGCCCTCCGCCGCGCAGGCGGGGGAGGACGCGGCGACCGGGACCGAGGGGACCGGCGGCAGGGCAACCGGGGCCGCGGACACGCGCGGTGCGCACACCGACCCGCACGCCCCGCGCTCGGCCGCCCCCGCGCTCCCGCCGTCCCCTCCCGACCGCATCCGCATCCCCTCGATCCGGGTCGACGCGCCCCTCATGGGCCTGGGCCTGACGAGGACCGGCAGCCTCGACGTCCCGCCCGCCGAGCGCGCGAACCTCGCCGGCTGGTACGAGGCCGGCACCACGCCCGGCGAGACCGGCACCGCGATCGTCGCCGGCCACGTCGACAACGCCGACGGACCCGCCGTCTTCTACCGCCTCGGCGCCCTGCGCAAGGGCAGCACGATCGAGGTGGACCGCCGGGACGGCGGCACGGCCCTCTTCTCCGTGCACGCCGTCGAGGTGTACGACGCGAAGGACTTCCCCGACGAGAAGGTGTACGGCGCGGCGCCGCGCCCCGAGCTGCGGGTGATCACCTGCGGCGGCGGTTACTCACGGACGACCGGGTATCAGGGCAACGTCGTCGTGTTCGCGCATCTCACCGGCAGCCGCTGACCGCTCCGGGCGAGCCCTCAGGGCGTTCTCCCGGTCGATGTCCTGGGGCGTGCCGGGACCTCGTGTCAGCCCACGTGCGTGGCGATGGTCCGCGCGCACTCCAGGGACTCGGTGCGGGTGGTGTCCACCTCCAGGTCGTAGGCCACGCCCTTGTGGACGAGGTCCGCCTGGGACTCGGCCATCCCCCGCGGCCGGTCGCCGCGGACGATCTCGCGGCCCGCGGCGACCCGGGCGTCGCAGCGGACGCCGACCCACAGCACGTCCAGTCCGGCCAGGGCCGTACGCCAGTCCTCCTGGGAGGCCGCGCCGCCGAGGAAGACATCGTCGATGATCACGTGGGCGCCCGCCCCGGCCATCGCGGCGACGCCGGTCATCCACGCCTTCTGGAGGGTGCGGAACTCCGGTCCGACGCTCACCTCGCCGTCCGGTGCGAACCCGATGCCGTCGCCCGACTGCCTGAGGGACGGGGGCATGGAGTCGACCAGCGCGTCGATGCTGACGCTGAGCCACGGGTCCGGCAGCACGGCCTGAAGACAGCGGGCGATCCCGGACTTGCCCGAGCTGGAACCGCCGTTGAGCACGATCACCTGAAACCGAGTCGTCACCGGATCACCGTAGAGGAAACCCTTCGGACGATCCCACCCGATTCTTCTCAGGCCACCCACTGCTCGTACGCCAGGTTCGCCACCAGCGCGAACACCACCGTCAGCAGCACGATCCGGACGAAGCCGCTGCCCTTCTTCAGGGCCGTGTGGGCGCCCAGCGTGCCGCCCGCGAGGTTGAACACGGCCATCAGCGCGGCCAGTTGCCACAGCACCGTGCCCTGCCAGGCGAAGGTGGCCAGTGCCCCGGCGTTGGTGCAGCAGTTGACGATCTTGGCGGTGGCGGAGGCGGTGACGAGGTCGAGGTGGAGTACGGCGGTGAGGGCGAGGACCAGGAACGTGCCGGTGCCGGGGCCGATCAGGCCGTCGTAGAAGCCGATGCCCAGGCCCGCGAGGCCGATCGCGGCGAGGACCTGGCGGCGGGTGGCCGGGCCCGTCGCCGGTGCCGTGCCGAAGGCGGGGCGCAGGATCACGAACGCGGCGACGCCGAGCAGCACCACCATGATCACCGGCTTCAGGACCTCGGTGCTCATTCCGGCCGCGAAGAAGGCGCCGCCGGAGGAACCGGCCAGCGCCGCGAGTCCGATGCGTACGGCGAGGCGCACGTCCACGGGTGCCTTGCGGGCGTATGTCACCGCGGCGCCCGTCGTGCCGACGATCGCGACCGCCTTGTTGGTGCCGAGCGCGTAGGCGGCGGGGGTGCTCGCGGGGAGGCCGAGCAGGAGGGCGGGGAGCAGCAGGAGTCCGCCGCCGCCGACCACGGCGTCGATCCAGCCGGCCGCGAGGGCCGCGAGGCACAGCAGGACGACCGTGGTCAGCGATATGTCGGGCATGATCGCGACCCTAGGCGGGCGATGCGTGTGCCGTCCATGTAACTGAGGGACTTCTGAGGTATGGGGGCCGATCCGCGTCCGCGCGGGGCCGGTTCACGCGTGCGTGCCCTCCAGGTATCTGAGGACGGCCAGGACCCGGCGGTGCCCGGTCTCCGACGGTGGCAGGTCGAGCTTGGTGAAGATGTTGGCGATGTGTTTCTCCACGGCCCGTTCGGAGACGGTGAGGGCCGTGGCGATCGCGTGGTTGGTCCGGCCCTCCGCCATCAGCGCCAGCACCTCGCGCTCGCGGGGCGTGAGCGCGGCCAGGGCGGTGGCGCGGCGGCTCGCGCCGAAGATCTGGGCCACGACCTCGGGGTCCAGCGCGGTGCCGCCGGCCGCGACCCGCTCCAGCGCACCCACGAACTCCCCGATGTCGGCGACCCGTTCCTTCAGCAGGTACCCGAACCCGGCGGGGTCGGCGAGCAGCCGGGCCGCGTGCGCGGTCTCGACGTACTGCGAGAAAAGCAGGACACCCGTGCCGGGGTGCTCCTCACGCAGCCGCGCGGCCGCCCGTACGCCCTCGTCGGTCTGGGTGGGCGGCAGCCTGATGTCGACGACGGCGACGTCGGGGGCGTGCTCGGCGACCGCGACCAGCAGCGCGTCGGCGTCGGAGACGGCGGCGACGACCTCGACGCCCCGGAGCTGGAGCAGTTGGGCGAGCCCGTCGCGCAGGATGGCGGAGTCCTCGGCGATGACGACGCGCATGCGGCTCCGATCGACGGCCAGGGCGGGCAGGTCAGGCGGTGGACAGGTCAGGCACACGGCAGCTCGACCGTGACCACCGTAGGCCCTCCCGGCGGACTGTCGCAGACCAGCGTCCCGTCGACCGTACGCACCCGGGCCAACAGCCCCCTGAGCCCGGAGCCCGCCCCGACCACCGCACCGCCCCGGCCCTCGTCGGCGACGCACAGGCGCAGCAGGCCGTCGCGGGCGGTGACGGTGACGGTGGCCGAGTCCGCACCGCTGTGTTTCGTGGCGTTGGCCAGGAGTTCGGCGGCGCAGAAGTAGGCGATGGACTCGACGGCCGGGGCGGGACGGGTGCCGATGTCTGCGGTGACGTCGACGTTCAGGGCGCTGTCGGCGGCGAGCGTGGCGAGGGCCGCGGGGAGACCTTCGTCGAGTACGGGGGGATGGATGCCCTTGACCAGGTGGCGCAGGTCGGTGATGGCCTGCGTGGCGTTGCCCTGGGCGGTGTCGACGACGGCGAGGACGCGGTCGGGGCCGGCCCCGGCGGTGAGCAGCTCGCGGATCATCGCCAGGTGCATGGCGAGGCCGACCAGCCGGGCCTGGGTGCCGTCGTGCAGGTCGCGTTCGATACGGCGGAGGGTGGCGGCGGCGTCCTCGACGGCGTGCGCGCGGGTTTCCTCCAGGGCGCGGATCCTGCGGTCGGCGGCGCTCGGGCCGAGCAGGGCGGTCAGCACGGCGCGGTGGGGGGCGAGGGCGTGCCGGAGGAGGCGGGGGGCGACGGCGAGCAGCAGCAGTCCGGCCGCGACCGGGATCAGCCAGCGCGGCCAGGTGTCGACCTGGTGGCCGAAGAACTCCAGCGAGACGTGGGACACCGAGCCGTCCGCGTGGTGGACGGTCTCGTGGTTGAGGCGCTGGAGCAGCGGGTGCAGGGCGAACAGGACGCCGTAGACGTAACCGATGAGGACGGCGGCGAACGGGAGGGCCGCGGTGAACGGCGCCAGCAGCGCGCAGCCCACCGCCCGCCACCCGACCCGCTCCCCCAGCACCGCCCGCCGCCACCCCAGCACCCCGGTCCCCGCGGGCGGCGCCGGCTCCTCGATCGCCAGCCCGAGCAGCCGCCGCGCCAGCCCCCGCTGCACCGCCGCCAGCCCCAGCGCGCCGCGCACCGTCGCCGCCACCAGCCACAGCCCCAGCGTGGTCACCGACAGGGCGCCGCCCACCGTCAGCCCGAGCAGCACCAGCGGGAAGCCGACCAGGGCCAGCGGAAAGGCGATCACCGCGTACAGCAGGGCGCACAGGGCCCGTCGGCCGAGGCCGGCAGCGGCGGCGAAGGAGCGGAGGCGGCGCATGGGCGTCAACCTAGGCCAGGAGCGTACGGGCCAGCCGGAGCTGGAGCGCGGCCAGCCCGCGCCCGACCCACGGCATCAGCAGCAGGAAGCCGAGCCCGCCCACGATCGCGTGGAAGGCCCAGGCGCCCGCGAAGGTCGGCCCGCCCCAGGCGACGGAGGGGTCGGCGCCGGCCCGCAGGGGCCAGCCGAGGTTCATCGGGACGACCGACCAGCCGTACAGGGTGACGGCCACGGTCAGCAGGTTCACCGGCAGCGCGACCAGCGCGTGTGCCAGCCCGGCGCGCGAGCCGTCGCCGCCCACGTCGGCGCCCAGCAGCCGCCGCAGCAGCCCCCGCTGCCATCGCCCCGTCGGCGCCCCGGCGAGCCCCAGGGGGACGCATGCCACACCCAGCGGGAACGCGAGCACCGCGTACGCGAAACGGCGCCATGTCCCGGCGGTGAAGGGCTCGCGGACCACCCGCCACACCCGTACCGAAGCGGTGTCGGTGGTGCCCGTGGTGCCCGTGGTGTCCGTGGTGTCCGTGGTGTCCATGCTGTCCCGCACCGCGATCCCGCGAACCGTCTCCATGGCACGTCTCCTAGGGCGTGAGCTGGGCCTGAGCTCGGCCTGAGCTCGGCCTGAGCTGGCATGAGCTGGCATGAGCTGGCATGAGCTGCTGAAAGCGGACCTCTCCAGCCTCCCGCCGCCCCGGTTCGTAGACGATGGTGCCTGCACCCGGACCCGGGGTTCGGCCAGCCCCACCCTCCCCCGCCGGACCCCGCCTCACAGCCCACACCGACCCCGCCCTCCGAACCCTCACACCGCCCCCCGGCCGCCGCTGAGGGCAGCGTTCCTCGCGGGAAACAGAGGTGATGCGGTCGGGAAACACCCACCCCGCACGCTCAACGGCATGACCTCGAATACGCGTGTGGTGGTGATCGGCGCCGGCCTCGCGGGCGTACGACTCGCCCGGCGGCTCGGCGAGCTCGGCACGCCCGTGACGCTCGTCGGCGACGAGGAGCACCGCCCGTACAACCGGGTGCTGCTCGCCGAGGTGCTGGCCGGCCGCTACAGCCCCGACGTGATCGCCCTTCCGGCGCCCGCGGCGCTGACGCGCGGCCGGGTCACCGGGATCGACCGCGAGGTGCGAGCCGTACACCTCGCGGACGGCTCGGAGATCGGCTACGACACACTCGTGCTGGCCACCGGCTCCAACCCGGTACTCCCGCCGCTGCGCGGCCTGTTCACCCCCGACCATGTGCTGCCGGAGGGCGTCCACGCCTTCCGGACGATGGACGACTGCCTGGGGCTGTCCAAGGCGGTACGGCCGGGCGTGCGGGCCGTCGTGATCGGCGGCGGGCTCCTCGGAGTCTCCGCGGCCCGCGCCCTCGCGCTGCGCGGCGCGCAGGTCGTGCTCGCCCAGCAGTCCGAGCGGCTGATGGAGCGTCAGCTCGACCCGGCGGCCTCGAAGCTGGTCCGGCGCCATCTCGTCGACCTCGGCGTCGAGGTCCACACCGACCTGCGCGTGCGGGACGTGCGCTGCGTCGGCGGCGCGGTCCGCTCGGTGGAGATGGCCGACGGATACGCCCTCGACGCCGACCTCGTGGTCCTGGCCTGCGGCGTCCACCCCCGGGTGGGCCTCGCGCGGGGCGCGGGACTCGACGTGAACAAGGGCATCGTCGTCGACGACGAGCTCCGTACGTCCGACCCGCACATCCGGGCCATCGGCGACTGCGCGCAGCACGACGGCACGGTGTACGGGCTCGCGGCACCCGCGCTCGAACAGGCCGATGTCCTGGCCGAGTTGCTGGCGGGCGACACCGGTGATGCCACCGCCCGCTACACCGGCACCCGTTCGCTGACCCGGCTCACCCTCGCCGGGCAGGACTCGCCCCTCGGCTCCTTCGACCTCGCCGCGTTCGGTGAGACCGATGCCCGGCCCGGCGACGACGTCGTACAGCTCGCCGATGCCACCCGCGGCACCTACCGCAAGGTCGTCGTCCGCGACGACCGCCTGGTCGGCGGGGTCCTCGTCGGCGAACTCGGCACCGTCGGCGCGCTCGCCCGCGCCTGGGAGGGAGCAGAGCCGCTCCCGTCCGACGGCGGCCCACTGCTCCACCTGCTCACCAATGATGGAGGCTCCTGATGACCGCCACCGGGGCGAACCCCACGATCGTGCTCGTCGGCCATGGCATGGTCGGCCAGCGCTTCCTCGAAGCGCTCGCCGAGCGCGGCCTGACCGCCACGCACCGCGTGGTCGTGCTGTGCGAGGAGCCGCGTCCGGCGTACGACCGCGTGGCGCTCACCTCGTACTTCTCGGGCAAGACGCCCGAGGACCTCTCGATGACCGACATGGCGTTCATCGAGAAGGAGGGCATCGAGCTGCACATCGGTGACCCGGCGGAGACGATCGACCGCGAGGCGAGGAAGGTGACCGCCCGCTCGGGTCTGGTCGTCGACTACGACGTCCTGGTCCTGGCCACCGGGTCGTACCCGTTCGTGCCGCCGGTCCCGAACAAGGACGCCACCGGCTGCTTCGTCTACCGCACGATCGAGGACCTGCTCGCGATCGAGGAGTACGCGAGGACGAAGGCCACGACGGGTGCCGTCGTCGGCGGTGGTCTGCTCGGCCTGGAGGCCGCGGGTGCGCTGAAGGGCCTGGGCGTCGAGTCGCACATCGTGGAGTTCGCGCCGCGCCTGATGCCGGTGCAGGTCGACGAGGGCGGCGGCGCCGCGCTGCTGCGCACCATCGAGGACATGGGTCTGACGGTCCACACCGGGGTGGGCACGCAGGAGATCGTGACGGACGCCGACGGTGTCGTCACCGGGATGAAGCTGTCCGACGGCTCCGAACTCGCCACCGACATGGTGATCTTCTCCGCCGGTGTCCGCCCCCGCGACCAACTCGCCCGCGACTGCGGCCTCACGGTCGGCGAGCGCGGCGGCATCACGGTCGACGAGCAGTGCCGGACCGTCTCCGACCCGCACGTCTTCGCGATCGGCGAGTGCGCGCTGGCCGCCGACGGCCGGGTGTACGGCCTGGTCGCCCCCGGCTACGAGCAGGCGGAGACGGCCGCCGCGACGATCGCCCAGGACGAGGCGGCGTTCACCGGCGCCGACCTGTCCACCAAGCTGAAGCTGCTCGGCGTGGACGTGGCGTCCTTCGGTGACGCGCACGGCACCGCCGAGGACTGCCTGGACGTGGTGTACTCCGACTCCCGCGCGGGCCTGTACAAGAAGCTGGTCATCGGCCGCGACGGCACCCTGCTCGGCGGCATCCTGGTCGGTGACGCGGAGGCGTACGGCACGCTGAAGGCGTTCACCGGTTCGGTCCCGCCGGTCTCGCCCGAGTCGCTGGTGCTGCCGGCCGGTGCCGGGGCGCCCGCCCAGCTCGGCCCGTCCGCGCTGCCGGACGACGCCGTCGTCTGCTCCTGCCACAACGTCACCAAGGGTACGATCCGCGGCGCGGTCACCGACCACCAGTGCACGACCGTGCCCGAGGTGAAGAAGTGCACCAAGGCCGGTACCGGCTGCGGTTCCTGCGTCAAGGTGCTCGGCCAGCTGGTCACCGCCGAGCTGGAGGCGTCCGGCGTCGAGGTCGACAAGGGCCTGTGCGGCTGCTTCTCGCAGACCCGCGAGGAGCTGTACGAGATCGTCCTCGCCCTGCGCATCAACACCTACCAGGACCTCCTCGACCGCTACGGCCGCGAGGACGCCCGGGGCGGCGACGGCTGCGAGGTCTGCAAGCCGACGGTCGGCTCGATCATCGCCTCCCTCGCCCCGACGATCGGCGCGAGCGGCTACGTCCTGGACGGCGAGCAGGCGGCGTTGCAGGACTCCAACGACCACTTCCTCGCCAACCTCCAGAAGAACGGCTCGTACTCGATCGTGCCGCGCATCCCCGGCGGCGAGATCACCCCCGAGAAGCTGATCGTGATCGGCGAGGTGGCAAGGGACTTCGGTCTCTACACCAAGATCACGGGTGGCCAGCGAATCGACCTGTTCGGCGCGCGCGTCGAGCAACTCCCGCTGATCTGGGCCAGGTTGGTGGACGCCGGCTTCGAGTCCGGCCACGCCTACGGCAAGGCGCTGCGCACGGTGAAGTCCTGCGTCGGCCAGACCTGGTGCCGCTACGGCGTCCAGGACTCCGTCCGCATGGCGATCGACCTGGAGCTGCGCTACCGGGGGCTCAGGTCGCCCCACAAGCTGAAGTCGGCCGTCTCCGGCTGCCAGCGCGAGTGCGCGGAGGCCCAGTCGAAGGACTTCGGCGTGATCGCCACCGCCAACGGCTGGAACCTCTACGTCGGCGGCAACGGCGGCGCCACCCCGCGCCACGCGGACCTGCTGGCGCAGGACCTGTCCGACGCCGAGCTGATCCGTCTGATCGACCGCTTCCTGATGTTCTACATCCGCACGGCGGACCGCCTGGAGCGCACGTCGACCTGGCTGGAGCGGATCCCCGGCGGCCTGGACCATGTGCGCGAGGTGGTCGTGGAGGACTCCCTCGGCATCTGCGAGGAGCTGGAGTCCCTGATGGCGGCCCATGTCGCGAACTACCGCGACGAGTGGGCGGAGACCATCAACGACCCCGAGAAGCTCTCCCGCTTCGTCTCCTTCGTGAACGCCCCCGACACCCCCGACCCGGTCGTCGGCTTCGTCCCCGAGCGCGACCAGATCAAGCCCGACCTGCCGCTGCTGTCCATCGGCATGCGCCCCACCGAAAACACGGCAGAAGTCCTGGAAGGAAGCGCCCAGCGATGACCCTGGCACCCGAGACCACCGACCTGAAGGTCCAAGTCCGCCTGAGCGACGACTGGTTGACGGTCTGCGACCTGACCCAGCTGCTCCCGGGCCGCGGTGTGGCGGCCCTGCTGCCCGACGGCAACCAGGTGGCCCTGTTCCGCGACCGCGCCGGAGAGCTGTACGCCATCGACAACCGCGACCCGTTCGGCGGGGCGGCGGTCCTCTCCCGCGGCCTGACCGGCACCCACCAGGGCCGCCCGTTCGTCGCCTCGCCCCTGCTGAAGCAGCGCTTCGACCTGGCGACCGGGCGGTGCCTGGACGACGAGACGGTGCGCGTCGCGACGTACGAGGTGCGCGCCGGCGCATAGGAAGCACGCACCGGGCCCTCACCCCTTCAGGGCGTCGTACGCCACTCCCGTCAGCCGCTCGGAGGCGTCCCAGAGAAGTTCGCCCGCACGGTCGTCGAGGGTCCACGGCGCCCTCCACGACGGGGCCGGTGAACCGCGCCACATGGCGAAGGACGGGCCGGTGAAGGAGTCGGGGCGGACGTCGGGGGCGGTGGCGGCGTACAGGACGGGGAGCGCGCCGGCCCTCTCGAAGCCGTCCGCCGTCGTGCCGTACGGCAACGCCATCACCCCGGCGTTGTTCAGAAGCAGGTCGAGCCGGTCGTACGGGAATGCCGTGGCGAACTCCCGCACCGAGCCGAGGTCTCCGAGGTCCAGGTGCGTCAACCGGAGCCGGGCGCCGGGCACTTCGCACAGCATCCGGTCCCTGGCCGCCGTTCCTCTCGCCTCGCTCCGGCACGCGAGCACCACCCTGGCACCCCTTCGCGCCAGCTCCCGCGCCGCCACGTAACCGAGTCCGCCGTCGGACCCGGTGACGACGGCGACGCGTCCGCGCCGGTCGGGGAAGTCGTGCGCGTTCCAGCCGGACATGGGGCTCCTTCCGGTGTGGCGTCCGGGCCTCAACCCACCAGCGGCGGACGTCGCGCGTAGTCGTCCTGACCTCGGCCATAGTCACGGTAACCCTCTCCGGCGGCGTCCCCGTAGTCGGTGTGACCTCGCTCGTGGTCCGCCGGTACGGGCCGCGTGTCCAGGTAGAACCACTCGGCGTCCGGGCCGGGGACCGGCGGTGCGGCAGGAGCCGGGGTCGGCTTGCGGGCGGGCGCCGTGACGACGGGTGCCTCCGTCTTCGCCGGTCCCGGCATCAGCAGTTCCACCCGTGTGCCCAGCCCGCGTTGCTGGGCCGTGAACTCCTCCACCTGGTTGCGGCAGGCGTGGTCCAGATGCGTCACGCCGGTCAGGTCGAGGCGGATGCGGGGCCTGCCCGAGGCGGCGGCGGCCTCCAGTGCCTCGATGAGCTGGGGCAGCCGGAGGAAGGTCGCGTTGCCGGCCATGACGACCTTGGCGGTGTCGTCCTCGACGTGCTGGCGGACCACCGTCCGGGACATGCGCAGGGCGGCCAGCACGATCCCGGCCGCGAGGCCGATCAGGACGCCTTCCAGCAGGGCGGTCGCCACGATGACCAGCGTCGTCACCGTCATGACGGCGAACTCGCCCCGGTCCTGCCGCCACATCTTCGGGAACTCCTCCGGCGCGAACAGCTTCCAGCCGCTGTGCACGAGGACGCCCGCGAGCACCGAGATCGGGATCAGCGCCAGGACCTGCGGCAGCAGCAGCGCGAAGGCCAGCAGCCACAGGCCGTGCAGGGTGCGGGAGAGCCGGGTCTTCGCGCCGGCCTGGACGTTCGCCGAACTGCGGGCGACGACCGCCGTGACCGGGAGGGCGCCGAGGACGCCCGCGATGGTGTTGCCGGCGCCCTGGGCGATGAGTTCGGTGTTGTAGCGGGTGCGCGGGCCGCTGTGCATACGGTCCACGGCGGCCGCGGTGAACAGGCTCTCCGCGGAGGCGATGACCGTGAAGGTGAGGATGGAGGTGATGACCGCGGCGTCCGCGAGGCCGGCGAACTGCTCGGCGCCCGGCACCCGCACCGACGCGAGCAGATTGCCGACCTGGAGCGTCTTCACGTCCACGCCGGGCAGCGCGGCGACCAGGATGCCGACGCCGACCGCGACCAGGGCGGCCGGGATCCTCTTCACCGGCCCCGGCGCCTTCTTCCACAGGAAGCTCAGCACGATCGTGGCGGCACCGAGCAGCGTGGCGATCATCGCCTGCGGGTCGGTCAGGATGTCGGCGAACAGGCCCGGTATCCCGGCCATGTTCTCGATCGGCGTGCCCGGGGCCTTGTGGTCGGCCATCGGGTAGACCTGGCTGAACATCAGCGGGAGCCCGATACCGGCGAGCATTCCCTGGACCACGGCGATGGAGATCGCCTGGAACATCCGGCCGAGGCGTACGACGCCGAGGACGATCTGGAGGATGCCGGAGAACAGCACGATCACGCCGAGCATCGCCAGGCCGTGCTCCAGCACCGTCTCCGCGACCAGCGCCGCGAGCCCGGCGGCCGGCCCGCTGACCTGGAGCGTGCTGCCCCGCACCGCGCCGACGACCAGGCCGCCGATCACCCCGGAGATGATGCCGAGCTCGGCGGGGACACCGGAGGCGACGGCCACGCCGATGCACAGCGGCAGGGCGACGAGGAAGACGACGAGGGAGGCGGTGATCTCGTTGGCCAGGTCGGGCTTGGCGCCCCCGGCCGTCGGCAGCCTCAGGCCCCCGAACCTCGGCATGCCGCCCTTGGTGGGCGTACGCCCGCGCGCATGCGCCCCGCTCATCCGGTATGCACCCGGAACCGACCGTCGCCCTCCAGCTCGTGCACCTGCCCGGTGTCGACCTCGTAGTACCAGCCGTGCAACCGCAGCCGGCCGGCGTCCAGCCGCTGCCGCACCACGGGGTAGGTCCGCAGCACCGCGAGCTGGTTGACGACGTTGCCCTGCGCCACGTTCGGCAGCGAAGGATCGTCGGAGGCGGCCGTGAGGACCTGGGCCAGTTCGGGGCGGGCCAGTTGCAGCCAGGCGTCCACGCCCGGCAGCGCGGAGAGGTCGTCGCCGGACTTCAGCGCCCCCATAGCGCCACAGTGTGAGTGACCGCACACGACGATGTCCTGAACCCCGAGCACCTCCAGTGCGTACTCGATGGTGGCCGCCTCACCGGACGCCCCGGGACCGCCGTACGGCGGCACGATATTTCCCGCGTTGCGCAGCTCGAATATCTCCCCGGGCCGCGCTCCGGTAATCAGTGCGGGTATGACCCGGGAGTCCGAGCAGGTAATGAAGAGTGCCTCGGGATATTGCCCCTCGGCCAGTTTCCGGTATTCGTCTCCCTCGAAATCGACCCGTCGCTTGAACGAGCGTGCACGGCCCAGCAATGCCTTCAACGAAGCCTCCTCGGTGGGGAGTTCGACCAGGTCGTCACACCGTAGAGGAGGCAACACCAGACGAAGGTTAAGCGAAGGCAAGCGCCCGCACAGAAATTGGATATTCTTTGGCGCACTGTTCGGCAAGCGCCTGTTTCTTGTAGCGTGTTCGCTCCAGGGCAGAGAATGAGAATTCGAGAGACGGGGACCCATGGGCATACACGTGCTGCTCATCGAGGACGACGAGACGATCGCCGAACCGCTCATCGAGGGGCTCGGGCACTTCGGGCTGAGGGTGGATCACGTCACCACCGGAGCGGAGGGGTTGAGGAGGCCGTACGGCGATGTCGTTCTGCTCGACCTCGGGCTGCCGGACATGGACGGCATCGACGTCTGCCGCGGCATCCGGCGGCTCTCGGACGTGCCGGTCATCATCCTGAGTGCGCGGGGTGAGGAGGCCGACCGGGTGCTGGGCCTGGAGCTGGGGGCGGACGACTATCTGGCGAAGCCGTTCAGCGTACGGGAGTTGGTGGCACGCGTACGGGCGGTGACCCGGCGGACCCAGCGCACGGAGGCGGTGGCGGAGCCGGTGCGCGCGGAGGCGGTGCGCGCGGAGCCGGTGCGGGAGCATGGGGGCGCGGAGGCGCTGGTGGAGCGTCTGCGGACGGAGGCGGTGGTGGAGCGTCTGCGGACGGAGGCGGTGGGAGAACGGGGCCGTACGGGGACGGCGGCGCAGCCGGTGGTCACCCCTCCACCCCCGTCGTACGAGGACACCGCACCCCGGCCCCCGCATGCCCCCGGCCCCCTGGTCGTCGACCGCCGCACCCATCAGGTCTGGGTCGGCGAGGTGCCCGTCACCCTCACGCCCAAGGAGTTCGAGCTGCTGGCGCTGCTGGCCGAGGATCCGGGCGCGGTCTACTCCCGGCAGCGGATCCTGGACCGGGTGTGGGATCCGCACTACGAGGGCCCGACCAAGACACTGGACGTGCATGTCGCCTCGCTGCGGCGGAAGTTGGGCGACCCGGCGTGGATCCAGACGCTGCGCGGCGTCGGCTTCCGGCTGGCGGTGCAGACCGAGCCGGGCGGACAGCGGGTGCCCTCCCCGTGACCCGCCGGCTGCTGCTCAGCTACCTCAGCCTCGCCGCGCTCGTGCTGGCCTGCCTGGAGATCCCGCTGGGCTTCGTCTACTCCCGCAGCGAGCGGGAGCGGGTGGTGAACGCGGCGAAGGACGAGGCCGAGTCCGTGTCCGCGTACGCCTCGCTGTCCCTGAGCGCGGGCCGTGCCGCACGGGACCTGCCCCGCCGGGTGGTCCACTGCGCCGAGCGCATCGGCGGGAAGGTGGTGATCGTGGACGCCTCGGGCACCCTGCTCGCCACCTCGCATCCGCTGCCCGCCGAGATGTCGTCCTCGCTCGCCTCCCGTCCCGGTATCGCGGCCGCCCTGCACGGCACCTCCACGGTGGACGTCCGTACCTCGACCATCGGCGGGGTCGAGTACCTGTCGGTGGCCGGGCCGGTCCGGCACGCCACGGGGCTCCAGGGCGCCGTATGGCTGACACTGCCGACCCGGACGGTGCACGAACGCGTCCATCACGTCTGGCTGTTGCTCGGTCTCGGCGGACTCGGGGTGCTCACGGCGGTCGCCGTCGTCGGGTTCGCCATCGCCCGCTGGGCAGGCCGTCCCATCCGCGCACTGGAGCGTGCCACGGACGAGTTGGCGGGTGGCGGTCTGGCCGCGCCGGTGACGATCACGAAGGGGCCGCCCGAAGTACGGCGTCTCGCCGCCGCGTTCAACCGTACGGCGGCCCGGCTCGCCCAGCTCCTCGCCGCGCAGCACGCCTTCGCGGGCGAGGCGTCCCACCAGCTCAAGACGCCGCTGGCGGCCCTGCGGCTGAGGCTGGAGAACCTGGAGCCGAGCGTCGCCGTCCGCGGCCGGGCCAGTCTCACCGCGGCCGTGACCGAGACGGACCGCCTCTCGCGGATGGTGGAGGGTCTGCTGGCGATGGCCCGGCTGGAGGAGAGCGCCGCGACACCCGGCCCGGTCGACGTGGGGGCGATCTGCGCGGAACGGCACCGCACCTGGCAGCCGCTTTTCGGTCGGCAGCGGGTCTCCCTCGTCCTGTTCGCCGGCAGCGTCGGCCCGGTGCTGGCGGTGCCGGGCGCGGTCGAGCAGATCGTGGACAACCTGCTGTCCAACGCCCTGCGCGTCTCCCCGCCCGACAGCACCGTGACCATGGAGCTCCGGCTCCATATGCCGGCCCGCCGTGCCCTGCGGGACGCCCGCCCCGCCTGGGTCGACCTGCACATCACCGACGAGGGGCCCGGGATGACCCCGGAGCAGCGCGCCCGCGCCTTCGACCGCTTCTGGCGCGCGCCGGGCGCCCCCAAGGGCGGTACGGGGCTCGGCCTGTCGCTGGTCCAACGGCTCGCGCACGCGAGCGGCGGCGAGGCGAGCCTGCACGCCGGGGCCGCCGGCGGGCTGGACGCGGTGATCCGCCTGCCGTCGGCGCAGCCGCCGCGCGAGGGGCACGGTCCGGGGGCGGACCGGCCCGGCCAGCGCAAGCGGGGGCTGCCGGCGTTGCAGTCGTGATCCGCGCCGGGCGGCACGCGTTCGCGCGCACGGGCAGCTACGGGCGGCCAGGGCAGCCGCGGGGAGCTCTCGGGTACGCCGTCCGACGGCCATGCACTGGCCACGGCGCGTCCACCATGGTCCCTTAGGTTCCATGCCACCCCCTCCACGACCCTCACCGCACGACCCCACGCACAACCCCGTCGTCGACCGGCGGCGGGGCGGTACGGCACCTGATGGAGTGAGAGTGGAACGTCGTGACCTCCTGCGTGCGGCCGTCCTCGGCGGCTCCACCGCCGTGTTCGGCGGAACCCTGTGGCGCGGCGCCGCCCACGCGGCCCCGGCCCAGCCCGGCACCGGCCCCTACGGGCCGCTGGGCTCCCCCGACGCCAACGGCGTCAGACTGCCCAGCGGCTTCACCAGCCGCGTCATCGCCCGCTCCGGCCAGACCGTCGCCGGGACGTCGTACACCTGGCACAACGCCCCGGACGGCGGCGCCTGTTACGCGGACGGCGCGGGCTGGATCTACGTCTCGAACTCCGAGATCAACCCGGGCGGCGGAGCGAGCGCGGTGAAGTTCTCGTCGACGGGCGCGATCACGGGCGCGTACCGCGTCCTGTCCGACACCCGCCAGAACTGTGCGGGCGGCCGGACCCCGTGGAACACCTGGCTGTCCTGCGAGGAGGTGTCCCTCGGCTACGTCTACGAGACCGACCCGTGGGGCACGAAGGCGGCGGTCCGCCGGGACGCGATGGGCCGCTTCAAGCACGAGGCGGCGGCCGCCGACCCGGTGCGCAAGGTGGTCTACCTGACCGAGGACGAGTCCAACGGCCGCTTCTACCGCTTCGTCCCGACGACGTGGGGCGACCTGTCCTCCGGCACCCTCCAGGTCATGGTCGCGGGCAGCGCCACGAGCGGCTCCTTCACCTGGGCGAACGTCCCCGACCCGGACGGCTCCCCGACGGCCACCCGCTCCCAGGTCCCCGCCTCGAAGTCCTTCAACGGCGGCGAGGGCTGCTACTACGCCGACGACAAGGTGTGGTTCACCACCAAGGGCGACAACCGCGTCTGGCAGCTCGACCTGACCTCGCACACCTACGCGTTGGCGTACGACGACTCCCTCGTCACCTCCGGCACGGCCCCGCTGACCGGCGTCGACAACATCACCGGCACCTCCTCCGGCGACCTGTTCGTCGCCGAGGACGGCGGCACCATGGACATCTGCGTCATCACCCCGGACGACGTCGTCGCCCCGTTCCTGCGGATCGACGGCCATTCGGGCTCGGAGATCACGGGCCCGGCCTTCTCGCCGGACGGGAGACGGCTGTACTTCTCCAGCCAGCGGGGGACGATGGGGAGCTCGTCGGGCGGGATCACGTACGAGGTGACGGGGCCGTTCCGGTCGTAGCCGCGCGCAACCCGAACAGGTCGAGGCACCGCGGGCGCCGGTCTCCTCGGGAGGCCGGCGCCGCCGCACCAGACCCCGGTGGAGATCGCCCATATCGAGCCGTGGTCGAAGGATCAGCCAGCATGCTCAACTACGGGCAAGCGGTCGACTGGCCACCCAATACTGAGATCGATCCACATCGGCGGCCCCCACGGCACGAGACCGGCTCGCCCGCGCAGGACTCCCCGTATACAGGCCGCTTCACCGTGACGCGGTTCGCCATCGGCCTGAGGGTGCTCGACTGCCACCACCGGGCGGCGCACCAGCGGGAGGACTCCCGGCCCGTGTGGTTCTACGGGCTGACCGACAAGTCGTGCGCGTGCGTGATGTTCCGCGACAGCCAGCCGTTCAGGCTGGTCAGCGACGTAGCTGACAATCTCCGCAGACCATGCAGGTGAGGGCGGCACCCCCGCACAGGGTGCCGCCCCCTTCGTGCACCGGAGCCGCCGCCCATCGGTACTGAGGGTCGGGGACGGACGACGGCTCCGGAGTCGGGGGAGGTCAGCGGTGGTCGCTGCCCTCCGACTGCGTCGCCGCGCGGCCCGCCTCCAGGCGTGCCACCGGGATCCGGAACGGCGAGCAGGAGACGTAGTCGAGGCCCACCTCGTGGAAGAAGTGCACCGACTCGGGGTCACCCCCGTGCTCGCCGCACACGCCGAGCTTCAGGTCCGGTCGGGTCTCGCGACCCGCCTTCGCCGCGGCCGCGACCAGCGAGCCCACGCCGTCCTTGTCGATCGTCTCGAACGGGGAGACGCCGAAGATGCCCTTCTCCAGGTAGGCGGTGAAGAACGAGGCCTCCACGTCGTCCCGGCTGAAGCCCCACACCGTCTGGGTGAGGTCGTTCGTGCCGAAGGAGAAGAACTCCGCCGCCTCGGCGATCTGACCGGCGGTCAGCGCGGCGCGCGGCAGCTCGATCATCGTGCCGATCGACAGCTTCAGCTTCGTGCCGGTGGCCGCCTCGACCTCCGCGATGACCTGGTCGGCCTCCTCGCGGACGATCTCCAGCTCCTGGACGGTGCCGACGAGCGGGATCATGATCTCGGCGCGCGGGTCGCCCTTGGCGTTCTTGCGCTCGGCCGCGGCCTCGGCGATGGCACGGACCTGCATGGTGAACAGGCCGGGGATGACCAGTCCGAGGCGGACGCCGCGCAGACCCAGCATCGGGTTCTGCTCGTGCAGGCGGTGGACCGCCTGGAGCAGGCGCAGCTCGTTCTCGTGCGGCTCCTGGCGGGACTCCGCCAACGCCACACGCACCGACAGCTCGGTGATGTCCGGCAGGAACTCGTGCAGCGGCGGGTCGAGGAGACGGATCGTCACCGGCAGGCCGTCCATCGCCGAGAACAGCTCGACGAAGTCCTGCTTCTGGAGCGGGAGCAGCGCCTTCAGGGACGCCTCGCGCTCCTCCTCCGTGTGGGCCAGGATGAGGCGCTCGACCAGCTCACGGCGGTCGCCGAGGAACATGTGCTCGGTGCGGCACAGACCGATGCCCTGGGCGCCGAAGCGACGGGCGCGCAGCGCGTCCTCGGCGTTGTCGGCGTTGGCGCGCACCCGCAGCCGGCGCTTGCGGTCGGCGAACGCCATGATCCGGTGCACGGCCTCGACCAGTTCGTCGGCGTCGTTGGCGCCGGCGTGCATCCTGCCCTCGAAGTACTCCACGACCGGGGACGGGACCACCGGCACCTCGCCGAGGTACACCTTGCCGGACGACCCGTCGATGGAGATCAGGTCGCCTTCCTCGACGACATGGCCACCGGGCACCGTCATCCGGCGCCGCTTGGTGTCGACCTCCAGCTCCTCGGCGCCGCAGACACAGGTCTTGCCCATGCCGCGCGCGACGACGGCCGCGTGGGACGTCTTGCCGCCGCGGGAGGTGAGGATGCCCTCCGCCGCGATCATGCCGTCCAGGTCGTCCGGGTTCGTCTCCCGGCGGACCAGGATGACCTTCTCGCCCGAACGCGACCACTTCACCGCGGTGTACGAGTCGAAGACCGCCTTGCCCACCGCCGCACCGGGCGAGGCGGCGATGCCCCGGCCGACCTGCTCGACCTTCGCCTCCTCGTCGAACTTCGGGAACATCAGCTGCGCGAGCTGGGCGCCGTTGACGCGCTGGAGCGCCTCCGCCTCGTCGATGAGGCCCTGGTCCACGAGCTGCGTCGCGATCCGGAAGGCGGCGCCCGCCGTGCGCTTGCCGACGCGGGTCTGGAGCATCCACAGCTGGCCGCGCTCGATGGTGAACTCGATGTCGCAGAGATCCTTGTAGTGGTTCTCCAGGGTCTCCATGATCTGCATGAGCTGGTCGTACGACTTCTTGTCGATCGTCTCCAGGTCGGCGAGCGGGACGGTGTTGCGGATGCCCGCCACCACGTCCTCGCCCTGCGCGTTCTGGAGGTAGTCGCCGTAGACGCCCTGGTGGCCGGAGGCGGGGTCGCGGGTGAAGGCGACGCCCGTGCCGGAGTCGGGGCCCAGGTTGCCGAAGACCATGGAGCAGACGTTGACGGCCGTGCCGAGGTCGTGCGGGATGCGCTCCTGGCGGCGGTACAGCTTGGCTCGGTCGCCGTTCCAGGAGTCGAAGACCGCCTTGATGGCGAGGTCCATCTGCTCGCGCGGGTCCTGCGGGAAGTCCCGCCCGGCCTCCTTCTTGACGATCTTCTTGAAGGCGGTGACCAGTTTCTTGAGGTCGGCGGCCTCCAGGTCGGTGTCGACCGTGACCTTCTTGGCCTCCTTGGCCTTGTCGAGGGCCTCCTCGAAGAGGTCGCCGTCGACGCCCAGGACGGTCTTGCCGAACATCTGGATGAGGCGCCGGTAGGAGTCCCAGGCGAACCGCTCGTCGCCCGCCTGCTCGGCGAGGCCCTTCACGGACTTGTCGGAGAGCCCGATGTTGAGGACCGTGTCCATCATGCCGGGCATCGAGAACTTCGCGCCGGAGCGGACCGAGACCAGAAGAGGGTTGTCGGCTTGGCCGAGCTTCTTGCCCATGCGGGACTCGAGGGCGTCGAGGTGCGCACTCACCTCGTCACGCAGTGCCGCCGGCTCCTCGCCGCTGTCGAGGTAGACCTTGCAGGCTTCCGTCGTGATCGTGAAGCCGGGCGGAACGGGGAGCCCCAGGTTGGTCATCTCGGCGAGGTTGGCGCCCTTGCCACCCAGGAGGTCCTTGAGGTCCTTGTTTCCCTCGGTGAAGTCGTAAACGAACTTCGCTCCATGGGGTTCTTTGTTTTCCGACACGGTCTCGACTCCCTCGAGGACGCGGTGGCTGCCCTGACGGCGAGGAACATACCCAGATCGAAGGCGCCTGGGTACGTCTACTCACGCGTCATACGCCCGTAACCACCCGTCCGCCAGTGGATCGAAAGTCAAGGCTTGGCAAGCAGAGACGGACGGATGTTTTCACTTCTTGAACGCAAGAGCTGCCATGAGTGCGGTTTCCTGCTCAGATGAGCAGGCATCCCGCACGTCTGATTTCGATCGATGAACGATCAAGGGGTGGCACCGAGTGCCACCCCTTGGAGAAGTGCAGCCGCTCAAGATCCGCTCATCTGAGCGCAACCCTTATCAAGGGTGGCGAGAATCACGCTGCCACAGGGAGCCGGATTTCACCATGCGGACGCGCCTCAGGACAGAAACACGGACGTCACACGCCCATGGCCAGCAGCCGCTCCTCCACCCGCTCCGGCGCGTACAGATGCTCCACGACCAGCGCCCCGGCGCCCACCAGCCCGGCTCGCTCCCCCAGCCGCGAGGTCACGATGTCCAGGTGCGCCGTGGAGCGGGGCAGCGCCCGCTGGTACAGCAGCTCCCGTACGCCGGTGAGGAAGGGCGTTCCGGCCAGATCCCCGGCGATCATCAGCACCCCGGGGTTGAGCAGCGTCACGACGGTCGCCAGCACGTCCCCGACCTGTCGCCCGGCCTCCCGGGCCAGCGCGGCCGCCCCCGGATGCCCGGCCGCCAGCAGGTCCCGCACATCCGAGCCCGAGGCCGCCGGCACCCCGCTCCCGGCCAGCCGCCCGGCCACGGCGCGGCCACTGGCGACGGCGGCCAGACAGCCGTACGAACCGCACCGGCACCGTGCCTCGGCGCCCGCCGGCACCCGGATGTGGCCGATGTCGCCGGCGCCGCCGTCGATGCCCCGGTAGATCGAGCCGTCGACCACGACCCCGGCGCCGATGCCGGTCGAGACCTTGACGAGGACGAACGCCGAGCAGTCGGGGAAACCCGTGCGCTGTTCGCCGTACGCCATGAGGTTGGCGTCGTTGTCGACCAGGACCGGGACCGGCGCGGTGCCGGTGGCCTCGGTGAAGGCCCGGGCGAGGCGGCCCCTTATGTCGTAGCCGTCCCAGCCGGGCATGATCGGCGGCTGGACCACCCGGCCGGTCCCGGTGTCGACCGGGCCGGGGACCGCGAGGCCGATGCCGCAGACCTCCCGCGCGCCGCGGCCCGCCTTCTCCAGCAGCTCGGCGAACCAGCGGCCCAGTTCGCCCAGCACCGCGTCCGGCCCGTCCTCCACGATCAGCGTGCCGGAGTGCTCGGCGAGGATCTCGCCGGTCAGCGACAGGACGGCGGCGCGCGCGTGCCGGGTCTCCAGGTCGGCGGCCAGGACGACGGCGTGGGCGTCGTCGAACTCCAGGGTGATGGAGGGACGGCCGCCCAGCGGGGAGTCCACGGGACCGACGGCGCCCTCGCGCAGCCAACCCGCGCGGAAGAGGCGGTCGAGGCGCTGGCCGACGGTGGCACGGGACAGGCCGGTCGCCTGCTGGAGGGCGCCGCGTGTGACGGCCCGTCCGCTCCGCACCAGTTCGAGCAGCTCCCCGGCGCTCGCCGGACCCCGTGCGCTCATGCACACCCCCTTGTGTTCCTCAACCCTGCATTACATATTGGGTTTTGCGTGTTAAATAGACGTAACCCTACGGTAGCCATGACCGAACCGGTCGGCCGGACGTCTTTCGGGGAGCCCCGAGTGGATCGCAGTGCCCAACTCACCGTTCCTGCCACGACGCGTGACATCGCATACGATCCGCCACCGCCTGCCGCCGCCTCGCTGCGCGTCAGGGCGGCCCGGGTGCTGGAGGCCAACTGGACCGGCACCTCGACGGTGCCCTCGCGCGGGCTGTATCCGCACCAGTGGTCGTGGGACTCGGCGTTCATCGCGATCGGGCTGAGGCACCTGTCGCCGTTACGGGCGCAGACGGAGCTGGAGACGCTGCTGGGCGCCCAGTGGGGTGACGGGCGGATCCCGCACATCGTCTTCAACCCCTCCGTACCGCTGGACGCCTACTTCCCGAGCCCCGACTTCTGGCGCTCCTCCACCGCGGGGCGCTCGGCGGGTGCCCCGCGCACCGTACAGACCTCCGGCATCGTGCAGCCACCGGTGCACGCGCTGGCGGCCTGGCTGGTGCACCGCGCCGACCCTGGGCTCTCCCGGGCGCGCGGCTTCCTCTCCCGGGTGCATCCCCGCCTGGCCGCCTGGCACCGCTATCTGCTGCACCGCCGGGACCTGGGCGGGAGCGGCCTCGCGTCCGTCGTGCACCCCTGGGAGCAGGGGATGGACAACAGCCCCTGCTGGGACGCGCCCCTGCGCAGGGTCCCGCCCGCCCCGGCCCGCTCCTTCCGCCGCGCCGACCTCGACCACGGCGCCCCCGAGGACCGGCCGACGGATCTGGACTACGGGCGGTATGTGCGGCTGGCGGCGGACTACCGGGACGGCGGCTATGCCGACGGCGCCGGAGACTTCGCGGTCGAGGACCCGGCGTTCAACGCCCTGCTCATCGCCTCCGAGCACGCGCTGGCCCGGATCGCGCGGGAACTGGGGGCGACGGGCACGGCCCGGCACGCGCGCGCCGAGCGGCTGACGGCGGCGCTGATCGAGCGGCTGTGGGACCCGGCGCGGGGGATGTTCCTCTGCCGTGACGTCAGAGCCGACGGGCCGGCCGGGGAGCCGATCCCGGAACGCAGCGTCTGCGGCCTCGTCCCCCTCCTGCTCCCCACGCTGCCGCGCGACATCACCGCCGCCCTGGTGCGGACGGCGCACGGCCCCCACTTCGGCCTCGGCGAGTCGACCCGCCTCGCCCCGTCGTACGACCTCCTCGGCGAGGCCTTCGACCCGCACCGCTACTGGCGGGGCCCGGCGTGGTTCAACACGAGCTGGCTGCTGGAGCGCGGACTGCGCACGCACGGCGAGCGGGAGCGGGCCGACGCCCTGCGCCGGGCGGTGCTGGAGCTCGCCGACGCCTCCGACTTCGCCGAGTACGTCGACCCGTACACCGGCGGGGCCTGCGGTGCCACCGGCTTCGGCTGGACCGCCGCGCTCGCGCTCGACCTGCTGCACGACGAGCACGACGAGCACGACGAGCCCGTGCGGGACACGGGCGGCGTTCCGGAATTCGCTGTCGAGGATCTCGCGGTCAAGGAGTACAAGGGAGGTAACCGGGGATGACGGACCGGCATCATCTGCTCGTGTTCGCAGGGACGTTCGCCGCCGTGGGCGACGGCGGGGACATCAGCGGCGTACGGGGCTCCGGCTCCCCGGATGGGCTGTTCGTCCGCGACGCCCGGCACCTGAGCCGCTGGCAGCTCACCGTGGACGGGGCGGTGCCCGAGACCCTCTCCCCCGTCGCCGACGGGGACACCGCGCGCTGCGTCCTCGTCCCGCGCGGCGGCCGCAACGAACCGCCCGCGTACACGCTGTTCCGCGAACAGGCGGTGGGGGACGGCTCGTTCATCGAGTCCCTGCGCGTGACCAGCAACCGTCCGGTGCCGACGACGGTCCGCCTCGCGATCACCGCCGACGCCGACTTCACCGACCAGTTCGAGCTGCGCTCCGACCACCGCACCTACGCCAAGGCCGGCGCCGTCCGCTCCCGCCAAGTCCTGGACCACGGCGTGGAGTTCACCTACCGGCGCGGCGAATGGCGCTCGATCACGACCGTGACGGCCGACCCCGGCCCGGACGGCGTCGAGGAGACGGGCACCGGCGCCCGCCGTCTGGTATGGACCCTGGACCTCGAACCGCACGGCACGGCCGCACTCACCCTCCGGGTGATGGCCCGCCCGCACGGCGACCACCGCCCCCTGCGCGTACCCCGCTCCCCGGCCGCCCTGAACGAGCGACTGCGCGCGCTGGAGGGCGAGTCCGTGGAGGGCGTCGCCTTCCCCACCGGCTGGCCGGAGCTGGCCGCGGCGTGCGCCCGCGGCCTCGCCGACCTGGCCTCGCTCCAGGTCCGCGCGAGCGGCCCCGACGGCGAGGAGCTGCGCGTCCCGGCCGGCGGCGCCCCCTGGTTCCTGACCCTGCTGGGCCGCGACGCCCTGCTGACGTCCCTGTTCGCCCTCCCCTACCGCCCTCGGCTGGCCGCCGCCACCCTCCCGGCGCTCGCCGCGACGCAGGCGACTCGGACCGGCACGGACGCCGTCGCCCAGCCCGGCAAGATCGTGCACGAGGTACGGCACGGCGAGCTGGCGCACTTCGGGCAGGTGCCGTACGGCCGCTACTACGGCTCGGTCGACGCCACGCCCCTCTTCCTGGTCCTGCTGGGCGCGTTCGTCGAGCAGACCGGTGACACGGCCACGGCACGCCGCCTGGAGCCGCACGCCCGCGCCGCGATCGGCTGGATGCTGGACCACGGCGGCCTGACCTCCCGCGGCTACCTGGTCTACCGCGCCGACCAGGGCGGCCTGGCCAACCAGAACTGGAAGGACTCCCCCGGCGCCATCTGCTCGGCCGACGGCACCCGCCCCGCCGGGCCGGTGATGGCGGCGGGCGCCCAGGGCTACGCGTACGACGCCCTGCGCCGCACGGCGTGGCTCGCCCGCACGGTGTGGCGGGACGAGACCTACGCGGCCCTCCTGGAGCAGGCGGCCGGCGACCTGCGGGACCGTTTCCAGCGGGACTTCTGGATGGAGGCGCACTCCTTCCCCGCGCTGGCGCTGGACGGCGCGGGCAACCAGGTGGACGCCCTGGCCTCGGACGCCGGGCATCTGCTCTGGTCCGGGCTGCTGGACAAGGAGTACGGCGAGCTGGTGGGCCGCCGCCTCCTCGAAGGCGACTTCTTCTCCGGCTGGGGCGTGCGCACCCTGGCCTCCGGCCAGCCGGCGTACCACCCCCTCTCCTACCACCGGGGTTCGGTCTGGCCGCACGACAACGCGCTGATCGCCCTGGGCCTGGCCCGCTACGGCCTGCACGACGAGGCCCGCACGGTCGCGCACGCCCTGGTCGACGCGGCGACCGCGACCGGCCACCGTCTGCCGGAGGTCCTGGCGGGCTACGGCCGCGACACCCACGCGGAACCGGTGCCCTACCCGCACGCCTGCGTCCGCGAATCCCGCTCGGCGGCGGCCCCGTTGGCGCTGCTGACGGCGGTGGGCGGGGCGTAGGAAAGGCACGGCGAGGCTGTTGGCCAGGTGTTTGCCCAGCGTTTGCCGAGCGCTGGGGCGGGCGGGCTGAACACGGCCCGGGGCCCGACCGTACGGGATGACGGCGGGCCTCCAGCCTCCCCAGCGTGGCCCGCCGCACCACTCCACCAGGGGCCTCGCACGGAAGGACCTTCGGGTGCCGGTCTTCACGCGCCTACGTCAACTGCCGGGTAAGAACGACGACTTGACCGACGAGGCGCCTGTCAGCGAGGACGTCGCGGCACCCCCCACCGACGAGCCCGCGGCCGCCGACGGCACAGGCAGGCGCTACCTCCGCTGGACCGTCACCGTCCTCGCCGCCGCCCTCATCCACGTCTGCCTGCAGATGCCGAACACCCTCGACAACCTCAGGCCCCGCGAGTTCGTACGCCTCCCCGCGGAGGCCATCGTCGGAGCCGCCGTACTCCTCAGCCTCCCCCGCCGCCCCCGCCTGGTCCTCGCCGCCGCCTCCGGTGCCGCCCTCGGCGCGCTGACCGTCCTGAACGTCCTCGACATCGGCTACAACGAATACCTCGGCCGGGGCTTCAACGTCGTCCTGGACTGGGAACTCCTCGACGACGCCCAGTCGTACCTGAAGGACTCCCTCGGCGGCACGACCACGACCTTCCTCACGATCGGCGTCATCCTCCTCGTCGTCCTCCTGCTGGCCGCCGTCGCCCTGTCCGCCGTCCGCGTCGCCGAGGTCCTCGCCCGCCACAAGGCGAACGCGTCGAAGGGCGCCCTGATCGCCGGCACCGTCTGGATCACCTGCACGGCCTTCGGTCTCCAGGTCGCCGGCGTCCCGGTCGCCGCGGAGCACACCGCCGCCGTCCTCAAGATCCAGGCACGCCGGGCGACGGACACCCTCCGCGACGAGGCGGCGTTCGAGAGGGACACGAGGGCCGACACCTTCGGCAACACACCCCCCGACCAGCTGCTGCCGGATCTGCGCGGCAAGGACGTCCTGTTCACCTTCATCGAGAGCTACGGCCGCATCGCGCTGGAGGACCCGCTGATCGCCCCCGGCGTGACCAGCACACTCGACACGGGCACCAAGGCCCTCGCCGAGGCCGGCTTCCACGCCAGGAGCGGCTGGCTGACCTCGGCGACGTTCGGCGGCAACAGCTGGCTGGGCCACTCCACCACCCTGTCCGGCCTGTGGATCGACAACCAGCAGCGCTACCGCACCGTCATGGCCAGCGACCACCTCAGTCTCACCAAGGCTTTCCAGAAGACCGGCGACTGGGACACGGTCGGCGTCATGCCCGGCGTGCAGAAGGGCTGGCCGGAACAGCGGTACTTCGGCCTCGACAAGGTCTACGACGCCTACCGACTCGGCTACCGGGGGCCGAAGTTCAGCTGGTCGACCATGCCCGACCAGTACGCCCTCGAAGCCTTCCAGCGCCAGGTCCACGGCAAGAAGCGCGACAAGCCCCTGATGGCGGAGATCATCCTGACCTCCAGCCACCAGCCCTGGGCACCGCTCCCCAAGATGGTCGACTGGCAGGACCTCGGCGACGGCTCGGTCTTCGAGCCCATCCAGAAGTCCGGCACGAGACCCTCGGACATCATCTCCGACTCCACCCGCTCCAAGCAGGAGTACGGCAAGTCGATCGAGTACTCCGTCACCAGCCTCACCCAGTGGCTGGAGCGCTACGGCACCGACGACACCGTCCTCGTCTTCCTCGGCGACCACCAGCCCATGTCCCGGGTCAGCGGCAGCAACGCCGGCCGTGACGTCCCGGTCTCGATCGTCGCCAAGGACCCCGAGGTGCTGGACAGGATCGCCGACTGGAACTGGAGCGAGGGCCTCAAGCCCGCCCCCAAGGCTCCCGTCTGGAAGATGAGTTCCTTCCGGGACCGCTTCCTGACGGCGTACGGCTCGACACCGCACGCGAAGAAGGACTGACAAGGACTGACCGAGAAGGACCGACCGTCGTCAGGGCACTCAGCCCCCGGACGTGTCCAGCTCCGCGTCCTCGCTCACGCCCGCGCAGTCGTAGGGGTCCTTCAGCCAGCCGTCCGGCAGTACCACCCGGTTGTTGCCGGACGTACGGCCGCGGGGGCCGTCGGCGCCGGACGGCCACGGCTGGTCGAGGTCCAACTCGTCCAGGCCGGAGCGCAGTTCCGCCAGCGACGACGTGATCGCCAGCCGCTTGCGCATCTCCGAGCCGACCGCGAAGCCCTTCAGATACCAGGCGACGTGCTTGCGGAAGTCGATGACACCGCGCGCCTCGTCGCCGATCCACTCGCCGAGGAGGGCGGCGTGCCGGACCATGACGCCGGCGACCTCGCGCAGGGTGGGCCGCGCGATGGCGTGGTCCCGCCCCTCGAAGGCGGCGACCAGGTCCGCGAACAGCCACGGCCGCCCCAGGCAGCCACGCCCGACCACGACCCCGTCGCACCCGGTCTCCCGCACCATCCGCACGGCGTCCTCGGCCGACCAGATGTCGCCGTTGCCGAGCACGGGGATCTCCGGCACATGCTCCTTGAGCCGCGCGATGGCGTCCCAGTCGGCGGTGCCGCCGTAGTGCTGGGCGGCCGTACGGCCGTGCAGCGCGATGGCGGTCACGCCCTCCTCGACGGCGATCCGGCCGGCGTCGAGGTAGGTGATGTGGTCGTCGTCGATGCCCTTGCGCATCTTCATCGTGACCGGCAGGTCGCCCGCCCCGCTGACCGCCTCCCGCAGGATCGCCCGCAGCAGGTTCCGCTTGAACGGCAGCGCGGAGCCGCCGCCCTTCCGGGTCACCTTGGGCACGGGGCAGCCGAAGTTCAGGTCGATGTGATCGGCCAGCCCCTCCTCCGCGATCATGCGGACGGCTTTGCCGACGGTGGCCGGGTCGACGCCGTACAGCTGGATCGAGCGCGGCTTCTCGGTCGCGTCGAAGTGGATCAGCTGCATGGTCTTCTCGTTGCGTTCGACCAGCGCCCGGGTGGTGATCATCTCGCTGACGAACAGCCCCTTGCCGCCGCTGAACTCCCTGCACAGGGTGCGGAAGGGCGCGTTGGTGATCCCGGCCATGGGGGCCAGGACGACGGGCGGCTGGACGGTGTGCGGGCCGATCTGCAGGGGCGAGGCGGTCGTGGGCATTTCCCCATTGTCGCGCACGGCGACGGAGGGGCAAGTCATTAGTTAGACGCACTATCGAAACGGGCGTACCCTGGGCCGCATGCCCGAGCTCGCCCCTCGCCGACGCCTGCTGGTCCTCGCGATCTGCTGTATGAGTCTGCTGATCGTGAGCCTCGACAACACCGTGCTCAACGTCGCCCTGCCCGCCCTCCAGCGCGACCTCGGCGCGAGCACGTCCGGCCTGCAGTGGACGATCGACGCCTACACCCTCGTCCTCGCCTGCCTGCTGATGCTGGCCGGCTCCACGGCGGACCGCATCGGCCGCAAGCGCGTCTTCATGGCGGGCCTGGTCGTCTTCACGATCGGCTCGACGCTGTGCTCCCTCGCGCCGAACCTCGACGCGCTGGTCGTCTTCCGGATGGTGCAGGCGGTGGGCGGCTCGATGCTGAACCCGGTCGCGATGTCGATCATCACCAACACCTTCACGGACCCGCGCGAACGGGCTCGGGCGATCGGCGCGTGGGGCGCGGTGGTCGGCATCTCCATGGCCGCGGGGCCGCTGGTCGGGGGCCTGCTGGTGGAGTCGGTCGGCTGGCGGGCGATCTTCTGGGTCAACCTGCCGGTGGGACTGGCGGCCCTCCTCCTCACTCTCCGCCACGTCCCCGAGTCCCGCGCCGCGAGGCCGCGCCGCCCCGACCCGATCGGGCAGGTGCTGGTCATCGCGCTGTTCGGCTCGCTGACGTACGCGATCATCGAGGCGCCGACCGCACCGGCCGGCGAGATCCTCCTCTTCGGCGGCATCGCCCTGGCCGCGCTGATCGCCCTCCTCGCCCACGAACCCCGCCGCGCCGAGCCCCTCATCGATCTGCGGTTCTTCCGTTCGGCACCGTTCAGCGGGGCCACGGTGATCGCGATCAGCGCGTTCGCGGCGCTCGGCGGGTTCCTGTTCCTGTCGACGCTGTACCTGCAGAACGTGCGCGGGCTGGACGCGCTGCACGCGGGTGTGTGGATGCTGCCGATGGCCGCGTTGTGCTTCGTCTGCGCGCCGGTCGCGGGACGCGTGGTCGGCAGCCGTGGGCCCCGGCTCCCGCTGCTGATCGCGGGGGTGGCGATGACGACGTGCGGGGTGCTGTTCGCCGCGTTCGAGGCGGAGACGGCGAACGTCACGCTGGTCCTCGGGTACGTGCTGTTCGGGCTCGGCTTCGGCTTCGTCAACGCGCCCATCACCAACACCGCGGTGTCCGGGATGCCGCGCGCACAGGCCGGGGTCGCGGCGGCCGTCGCCTCCACGAGCCGCCAGCTGGGGCAGACACTGGGGGTGGCGGTCGTGGGAGCGGTGCTGGCCTCCGGGGTGGGCGCGGTGTCGTACCGCACCGCGTTCGTCGACGCGGCACGGCCGGCGTGGTGGATCGTGGCCGGCTGCGGGCTGGTGGTGCTGGTCGTGGGGCTGGTGACCAGTGGACCGTGGGCACGGAAGACCGCCGAACGGACGGCGGAGCGACTGGAGTCGGCCGAGGTGCGCGGGGCGTCGACGGTCAGGGCGTAGTACGGTCGGCCGGCCGACATGTGAGGGTGTGGCCACAGGTTGGTCAACTCGACGGGGCGGAGTCCCTGTTGATGTTGGTCTTGCCGCACACTCCTTGCTGCGCGGGCCGCTCAGGGCCGTGCACGCGCACTCGATGTCCTCGGACGCTGGAGGCGGCATGCTGGAGACCAACACGAGCAAGGTGAGCCGCTGGGACCACCACGGACGGGAGCATGTCGTACGGGTGGAACGCAAGGGCGCGCAGCGCACGATCAGCTGTGACACCTGCGGCTGGCGCAAGGGCGCGCAGTTCCTGCCGTGGCTGAAGGCGGAGGAGCATCTGGCGGAGGAACACCAGGCGACCGTGGACCCGGCGGCGACGCGGTCGGACGGATGACACGGCCGTACGACGAAGGAGCTCGACACCCTGTGCCGACAGAGCACGCCGTGACCGGCAAGGTCTGGGACTCGCCCTGGTACCGGGTGCGCACGGACCGCTTCGAGGCGTCCTTCCTGATCGGGGAGGACGAGGAACCGGACACGGTGTGCGACGTCGACGTCTTCGTCCGGCTCGCGGACGGATCGCGGTGGTGCGCGACCGTGTTCACCGTCGCGGCGGTCCAGCGGCTGATGGAGCTCTGGTCCCACACCGGTGAGGCGATGGGCGGCCGTTACTTCTGGTGCTCCGACGAACTGATCGTCCGCGATCCCGGGGTCGACAGCATGACCGAGGTGATCGCCGGCCTGATCGACTGCGGGGATTTCTCCCACATCTTCCAGCGCCTGGAGGACGAGGAAGACGACGACGAGGAACCGGACGGCGAGGAACCGGACGGCGAGGAACCGGACGGCGACTGACCCCGCGGCTCAGGCCCGTGCCCGCAGCCCCCGGATCAGCAGGTCCACGACCGCCTCGAACTCGGCCTCCACGCCCGGCTGTTCCCACTCCCGGGCGTGGTGCGGGTCGTGGAAGCGGCCCGTGGCCAGGAAGAGGGCGGTGGCCGTGGTGGCCGGGTCCGCGACGGCGAAGGCGCCCGCGTCGGCGCCCGCGCGCAGGATCTCGGTGAGCTGGCCGGTGAGTTCGGCGATGTGCTCGCCGACGACCGTCTCGGCGGTCTCGGTGGTCAGCACCGAGTACGTGGCGAAAAGCTCGGGGTCGTCGAACGCCTTGCGCCGCTTGGCGGCGAACAGCGCCGCGAGCCACTCTCGCACCCGGCGCTCCGGGTCCAGGCCGGGCTCCGCGACGATGGCCGCCAGGACCCCCGTCGTCCGGTCCAGCCACCGCTTCGTCACCGCTTCCCGCAGCGCCGCCTTCGTGCGGAAGTGCCGGTAGACGCTGCCATGGCTGACGCCGAGCGCGCGGGCCACGTCGACCACGGTGGCCTTGGCCGGGCCGTGGCGGCGCAGCACCTCCTCGGTGGCTTCGAGGATGCGCTCGGCGGTCAGGGTCTGGGGCGTCGGTGACATGCCCTAGACCGTACCTGGCGCGGGACCCGGCACCTCGGTCACTACTTGCTTCCCAGGTGGGCCATCTGCGCGGCCGGGTAGCGCTCGCCCGCCGCCGCGTCGGCCGGCACCGCCTCCTCGATCGCCGCCAGGTCGGCCGCGCCCAGCGTGACGTCGAGCGCGCCCAGCGACTCGGTGAGCCGGGACCGGGTGCGGGCGCCGACGAGCGGCACGATGTCCTCGCCGCGGGAGAGCACCCAGGCGATGGCGATCTGGGCGACGGTGACGCCCTTGCGCTCGGCGATCTTCCGCAGGGCCTCGACCAGGTTCAGGTTGTGCCGGAGGTTCTCGCCCTGGAAGCGGGGCGAGTGGGCGCGGAAGTCGTTCGCGGCGAGCTGCCGGTCGCGGGTGAAGTGGCCGGAGATCAGTCCGCGGGACAGGACGCCGTACGCGGTGAGGGAGATGCCCAGCTCACGGGTGGTCGGCAGGACCGACTCCTCGACGCCGCGGGAGATCAGCGAGTACTCGATCTGCACATCGGCGACGGGCGCGGTGGCGGCGGCCCGGCGGATGGTCTCGGCGCCGACCTCGCTGAGACCGACGTGCTTGACGTACCCCTTCTGGATCAGCTCGGCGATCGCGCCGACCGTCTCCTCGATCGGTACGTCCGGGTCGAGCCGTGCGATCCGGTAGACGTCGATGTGGTCGACGCCGAGGCGCTGGAGGGAGTAGGCGGCGAAGTTCTTCACGGCGGCCGGGCGGCCGTCGTATCCGGCCCAGTCGCCGTCCGGCGAGCGCAGCGCGCCGAACTTCACGCTGACCAGGGCCCGTTCGCGCAGGTCGGCGGGCGCGGTGCGCAGGGCCTCGCCGATCAGCGTCTCGTTGTGGCCCATGCCGTAGAAGTCGCCGGTGTCGAGCAGGGTCACGCCCGCTTCCAGGGCGGCGTGAACGGTCGCGATCGACTCGGCCCGGTCGGCGTCGCCGTACAGCGCGGACATGCCCATGCAGCCGAGGCCGAGGGCGGAGACGTGGGGGCCGGTGGTTCCGAGGGCGCGGGTTCGCATCGTCATGGCATCCACCCTGACATAACAGCTAACAGATTTCAATATCTGTCAGTCGATACTTGTCACCCGCCACGACGTCTCCTGAGGCTCAGCGCGAGGTGAAGGCCAGCTTCGCCCCCAGCGCCAGGAACGACCCCGCGAAGCTCCGGCGCAGCCAGGTCATCACCCCCGGCCGGGAGATGACGTGGCTGCGGACCGACGCCGCGAGGACGCCGTAAGCGGCGAAGACCACGAACGTGGCCAGCATGAACACCGCACTGAGCAGCAGCATGAGCGGCAGGGCGTTCGCCTCGTCCGGGCTCACGAACTGGGGCAGGAACGCGAAGAAGAAGATCGTCAGTTTCGGGTTGAGGAGGTTGATCAGCACGCCCCGGACGATGACCCGCCGGGCAGGGACGGGCCCGGCCTCCTCGGCGGTGACGGTGATCGCCTCACGGTCCCTGAGCGTCGCCCACGCCATGTACAGCAGGTAGGCGACACCGGCGTACTTCAGGACCTGGAAGGCGGTCGCGCTCGCGTGCAGCAGCGCGGCCACTCCGGTGATGGTGGCCAGCATGTGCGGCACGATCCCGAGCGTGCCGGCGAAGGCCGCGAGGACGCCCGCGCGGCGACCGCGGGACAGCGCGGCGGCCAGGGTGTAGACGACGCCGGTGCCGGGGGTGGCGACCACGACGAGGGTGGTGAGGAGGAAGGCGAGGCTCATGGGGCACACCCTGGCGTCGGCGTGGCACGCGGGAACAGGGCCAATCGCCTACCGCGGAAGAGGACCACCGGCCCGGCACCGCGTTCGACAGGGCTCACACACGCTCGGAGAATGGGAATGTCGGCGTGCAGTCACATGAGCGGCGCCTGCCGTCGGCCGTGCGGTGCTCTCGCGCCGCCGAGGAGGCCCCATGAGCATCCGTATCGCCACCTTCAACATGGAGAACCTCTTCCGCCGCCCCACGGCCTTCCGCCTGCCCAATCCGGCCAAGCGCGCGGAACTCCTCACGGACTTCGCCGAGTTGGTCACCCGTCTCGACCGACCGGTGTACACGGACGACGACAAGACGGTGATCGCCCGCATCATCAAGAAGCACCGGGCGTACGACTTCAACCCGCAGAAGCCGCCACCGATCATCATCAACGAGTCCCGCAGGAGCGACGAGACCAAGCTGTTCGAGAAGTCCGGGTCGGGCGACGACGTCCGGATCGTGGTCAGCGCCAACGGCCGTGCCTCGTGGGCGGGCTGGGCCGAACTCGGACAGGACGACCTCGACATGAGCGTGGTGCGCAACACCGGGCGGGTGGTCTCCGAGGTCGACGCCGATGTCCTGCTCGCCGTGGAGGTCGAGGACCGGCTCACCCTGGAGCGCTTCAACACGCAGGTCCTGGCCGGGGCACTCGGCAGACGGCCGTACCCGTTCAACCTGTTGATCGACGGCAACGACGGCCGAGGCATCGACATCGGGATCCTCAGCCGCCACCCGATCACGTCCGTCCGGTCCCATGTGTTCGACACCAACCCGGAGCGCCCCGACAAACGCCTCTTCAGCCGTGACTGTCCCGAATTCGAGATACAGGTCAACGGCACGCCGCTGGTGGTGCTCGGCAATCACCTCAAGAGCCAGTTCCAGGACAACCCCCGGCTGCGGCTGGCCCAGTCGAAGCGGGTCGCGGAGATCTACCGGGCCGCGCTGGAACGCACCCCGCACGTCGTCGTCGCCGGAGACCTCAACGACGACCCCGACAGCGAACCGATCGCCGTGCTGCGGGACACCGGTCTGCGCGACGTGATGAACCACCCGGCCTATCGCGGACTGCCCGGCACGTACGGGACATGCGCGAGCGAGCGGGAAAAGCTCGACTACCTCCTGCTCCCGCCCCCGCTGTGGCAGGAGGTGCAGCACGTCGGCCTGGAGACCCGCGGCATCTTCGCGGAGGGCATCAAGTCCTTCGACACCGTGAGGTCACCGATCGAGGCCGCCTCCGACCACGCGGCCCTCTACGTCGACCTGGACCTCTGAAAACGCACGTTCCCCGCGCCCCTCAGGGGCACGGGGAACCGCACGGGGTACTGCGCGACCAGCCTTCGGCTAGGCGCCGATCAGCCGGCTCGCCAGGTACCCCTCGATCTGGTCCAGCGACACGCGCTCCTGCTTCATCGAGTCCCGCTCGCGCACGGTCACCGCGTTGTCGTCCAGCGTGTCGAAGTCGACCGTCACGCAGTACGGCGTACCGATCTCGTCCTGGCGACGGTAACGGCGCCCGATCGCGCCCGCGTCGTCGAACTCGATGTTCCAGTTCTGGCGCAGCGCCTGGGCGAGGCCCTTGGCCTTCGGGGAGAGCTCGGGGTTGCGGGACAGCGGGAGCACCGCCACCTTCACCGGAGCCAGGCGGTGGTCCAGGCGCAGAACGGTCCGCTTCTCCATCTTGCCCTTGGCGTTCGGCGCCTCGTCCTCGACGTAGGCGTCGAGCAGGAACGCCAGCATCGCGCGGCCGACACCGGCCGCCGGCTCGATGACGTACGGCGTCCAGCGCTCGCCGGCCTCCTGGTCGAAGTAGGAGAGGTCCTGGCCCGAAGCCTTGGAGTGGGCACCCAGGTCGTAGTCGGTGCGGTTGGCGACACCCTCCAGCTCGCCCCACTCGTTGCCGCCGAACTGGAAGCGGTACTCGATGTCCGCCGTCCGCTTCGAGTAGTGGGAGAGCTTCTCCTTGGGGTGCTCGTACCAGCGCATGTTCTCCTCACGGAGACCCAGGCCGGTGTACCAGTTCCAGCGCTGCTCCATCCAGTACTCCTGCCACTTCTCGTCCTCGCCCGGCTTGACGAAGAACTCCATCTCCATCTGCTCGAACTCGCGGGTGCGGAAGATGAAGTTGCCGGGCGTGATCTCGTTGCGGAAGGACTTGCCCATCTGCGCGATGCCGAACGGCGGCTTGCGGCGCGAAGTGGTCTGCACCTGGGCGAAGTTGGTGAAGATGCCCTGGGCGGTCTCCGGGCGCAGGTAGGCGATCGAGCCGGAGTCCTGGGTCGGGCCGAGGTGGGTGGAGAGCAGACCCGAGAACTGCTTGGGCTCGGTGAACTGGCCCTTGTTGCCGCAGTTCGGGCAGTTCACGTCCGCGAGGCCGTTCTCCGGGAGGTGGCCCTTCTTGGCCTCGTAGGCCTCCTCCAGGTGGTCCGCGCGGAACCGCTTGTGGCAGGAGGTGCACTCGGTGAGCGGGTCCGTGAAGGTGGCGACGTGACCGGAGGCGACCCAGACCTCCGGGGCCAGGATCACGGACGAGTCGATGCCGACCACGTCCTCGCGCGACGTCACCATGTAACGCCACCACTGACGCTTCAGGTTCTCCTTGAGCTCGACACCCAGCGGTCCGTAGTCCCAGGCGGCGCGCTGGCCGCCGTAGATCTCACTGCACGGGAATACGAAGCCACGGCGCTTGCTCAGGCTGACGATGGTGTCGATCTTGTCGGCGGCCACGGTGCTCTCTTCATTACGACGACGGGCGACGAAGCGAGGCGCTTCACAGCGAATGCTTCAGGGTACCGGCGGGGGCTCCCCCTCAACCAAATCGGTAGCGCTCTGTGGACCGCCGCTCACGCTTGTTGACAATGGTTTCCATATTTGCTGAAAATGAGTGTCATGAACGTACGACGACACCACATATCCGGGGTTGCCATCGCGGCCGTGACCGCCCTCGGTCTCGGCACCCTGTCCGCCTGCTCCTCGGACAGCGCGGCGGCGGGCAACACGGAGAAGTTCGACGTGGTCGCGTCGTTCTACCCGATGGCCTTCCTCGCCGAGCAGATCGGCGGCGACCATGTGAAGGTCTCCAGTCTGACCGAACCCGGCCAGGAGCCGCACGACCTGGAGATCAGCACCCAGCAGCGGGCGGCTCTGGAGGACGCCGACGCCGCCCTCTTCCTCAGGGGACTCCAGCCCGCCGTCGACGAGGCCGTCGAGCAGTCCGGCGTCAAGGCCAAGATCGACGCCGCCACGCTGACCGAGCTGGAGGACCACGGCAAGGTCGAGGACAGCCACGGGCACGAGGGCGAGGAGGCGCACTCCGAGGAGGAGCACGCCCGCGACCCGCACGTCTGGCTGGACCCGGTGAAGTACGCCGAGGTCGCCAAGGGTGTCGGCGCGGCCTTCGAGAAGGCCGACCCGGACCACGCGGCCGACTACAAGAAGAACACCGAAGCCCTGGTCAAGAAGCTCGACGACCTCAACACCCGGTTCGCGGACGGCCTGAAGAACACCAAGTCCAAGGTCTTCTTCACCAACCACGCCGCCTTCACCTACCTCGCCGAGCGCTACGGCCTGACCCAGGAGGCCATCTCCGGCCTCGACCCGGAGAGCGAGCCCAGCCCGGCCCGGATCAAGGAACTCCAGCAGGAGGCCAAGGCCGACGGCGTCACCACCGTGTTCTACGAGACACTGGTGTCCGACAAGACCGCGAAGACCCTCGCCGACGACGCGGGCCTGAAGACGGACGTCCTCGACCCGCTGGAGGGCATCACCGACAAGTCCAAGGGCGACGACTACTTCGAGGTCATGGAGGCCAACCTCACGGCCCTGAAGACGGCTCTGGGAGCCAAGTGATCCACCCCACGGAGGACGGCATGACCGAGCCCGTCATATCCCTGCGCGGCATTCGCGCCGAGCTGGGCTCGCGCCCCGTCCTGCGCGGCATCGACCTCACCGTGCGCCGCGGTGAGGTCGTCGCGCTGCTCGGCGCCAACGGCTCGGGCAAGTCGACCGCCGTGCGCAGCGTCATCGGCCAGGTGCCGGTCAGCGCCGGCGAGATCGAGCTGTTCGGCACCGACCGGCGCCGGTTCCGCGACTGGCATCGCGTGGGCTACGTCCCGCAGCGCACGACGGCCGCGGGCGGGGTGCCCGCCACGGTGGGCGAGGTCGTCTCCTCGGGCCGCCTGTCGCGCACCCGCTTCGGCGTCTTCCGCAAGGCCGACCACGAGGCCGTACGGCGGGCCCTGGACCTCGTCGGCATGGCGGACCGGGTGAAGGACTCGGTCGGCGCCCTCTCCGGCGGCCAGCACCAGCGCGTGCTCATCGCCCGCGCGTTGGCCCCCGAGCCCGAACTGCTGATCATGGACGAGCCGATGGCGGGCGTGGACCTGGCCAGCCAGGAGGTGCTCGCGCGCACGCTCAGGGAGCAGGTCTCCCAGGGCGCGACAGTCCTGCTCGTCCTGCACGAACTGGGCCCGCTGGAGCCCCTGATCGACCGGGCGGTCGTCCTGCGCGACGGCTGCGTGGCCCACGACGGCCCGCCCCCGAAGGCGGTCGGCCAGCACGCGCTGCCCGGTCACGACCACGTACACCCGCACGCGGCTCACGACGCCGAACCGATCCGGACGGGACTGCTGAGCTGATGGACTTCCTGACCTACGACTTCATGCAGCGGGCACTGCTCGCCGCCGTCCTGGTCGGCATCACCGCGCCCGCGGTCGGCATCTACCTCGTCCAGCGCCGCCAGGCGTTGATGGGCGACGGAATCGGCCATGTCGCGATGACGGGCGTCGGCCTCGGCTTCCTGCTGACCTGGTCGCCGGTGTGGATGGCGACGCTGGTCTCCGTCCTCGGCGCGGTCCTGATGGAGCTGATCCGCTGGTACGGCAAGACCCGCGGCGACATCGCCCTCGCGATGCTGTTCTACGGCGGCATGGCCGGCGGCGTGATGTTCATCAACCTCGCGCCGAGCGGCTCCAACGCGAATCTGACCTCGTACCTGTTCGGCTCGCTGTCGACGGTGAGCGAGTCGGACGTGACGGCGATCTGTCTGCTCGCCGCGTTCGTGGTCCTGGTCACCCTCGGCCTGCGCCGCCAGCTGTTCGCGGTCAGCCAGGACGAGGAGTTCGCGCGGGTCACCGGTCTTCCGGTGCGCGCCCTGAACCTGCTGACGGCGATCACCGCGGCGGTGACGGTGACGGTCGCGATGCGGGTGGTCGGTCTGCTGCTGGTGAGCGCGCTGATGGTGGTGCCGGTGGCGGCGGCCCAGCAGCTGACCCGGAGCTTCGCGGCGACGTTCGCGATCGCCGTGGCGATCGGGGTCACGGTGACGATCGGCGGCACGGTCACCTCGTACTACCAGGACGTTCCGCCCGGCGCGACCATCGTGCTGCTGACCATCGGCGCGTTCGTCGCGCTGACGGCGCTGGCGGCGCCGCTGGCCCGCCGCAGGGCCCGTGCCCTGGCCGCCGCGCACTCCGTCGGCGACCCGGCCGAGTGCGCGATTCCGGCCAGCCGGGGGACCGAGGGGAAGGTCGGCGTCTGACCGCCGGCGGTCCGGGCTGGCACAATGGCCCGGCAAGGCGCAGACGTGAGGAGGCAAACCGGTGACGACCGCTGGACCGCCCGTGAAGGGCCGCGCGACTCGGCAGCGGGCCGCCGTGGCGGCGGCGCTCGACGAGGTCGACGAGTTCCGCAGCGCGCAGGATCTCCACGACATGCTCAAGCACAAGGGCGACTCGGTCGGGCTCACCACGGTCTACCGCACCCTGCAGTCCCTCGCCGAGGCCGGCGAGGTCGACGTGCTGCGCACCTCCGACGGCGAGTCGGTCTACCGCCGCTGCTCGACCGGCGAACACCACCACCATCTCGTCTGCCGCGTCTGCGGCAAGGCGGTCGAGGTCGAGGGCCCCGCGGTGGAGAAGTGGGCGGACGCGATCGCGGCCGAGCACGGGTACGTCAACGTGGCGCACACGGTGGAGATCTTCGGCACGTGCGCGGAGTGCGCGGCGGCCTCCGGCGGTTGAGCCCACGGGCGACGGGCGACGGGCAGCAGCATTCAGGGTTCAGGGCAGCATGTCGCCCCGGTTCACGCAGTGGTAGGAGCCGTCGGCGTTGCGGCCCACGCTGTCGTAGGACCAGCAGTGCAGCATCGGCGCCAGTGTCCACATCCGCAGTGCCATGAGGGCGACGAGGACGGCGGCCACCACCCACGCCGTGTACGACCGTCGTCCGGCGAGCGCCAGCCCGCCGCCGGTGACCAGCACCGCGAACAGCAGCATGCCGACGACGACGGGCGCGAGGTTCTCCCGCAGCCCGGAGAACGACTCCATTTCGACGGTGCCGGCGAAGGCGAAGCAGACGACGAGCGCCGCGAAGGCGAAGACGGCGGCCGCCGCACCGCCACGGACGACGCGGGCAGCGGTCATACGCGGGTCAGATGCCGGTCGAGTATCGCGCGGAGGCTGTCGGCGTCGCCGGAGTCCCGCACACCCCGCTTGGGCAGGACAGTGATGCCGACGGCCTTGCTGTCGCCGCTGAGCAGGACGAACACGTCCGGGGTCTCCGCGAAGCGCGGCATCGCGGCCCAACTGATCGTCATCGTGGTGCTGTCGGTGACGACGCTCACCCCGGTGTCGGACACCACTGTGCGGCATGTGCCCTGCTGTTCGGCGAGACGGTGCACCTGGCGGGCCTGGAACCAGGGTATGGCCGCCACCAGCACCGCCGCGAGGAGCGACCACAGGGTGAGTCCGAGCGACCCGTTGCCAGTGGCGATCATGAGCGCCACCTGCAACGCGCCGAGAACGGCCAGGGCGCCGGGCAGCCAGCGCTGCATCCGCCCCGACCGGCTGGCGCGCAGCCGCGCCCGCAGTGCCTGCGTCAGGTCCCGCACGGTCGGCTCGTACTCGAGCTCGACCACGCCGTCCTGTACGGCGTCCCGCCCCATGTCCATGACCATGAGGCGGAATCGTACCGGCCCCGCTCAGCCCTCCTGACGCCCCTCCATCGCCAGCAGTTCCTCGTTCGGGATCGCCCCGCCGAACCGCCGGTCACGCGAGGCGAACTCGACACACGCCCGCCACAGATCGCGCCGGTCGAAGTCCGGCCACAGCACGTCCTGGAAGACCATCTCGGCGTAAGCGCTCTGCCAGAGAAGGTAGTTGGAGGTGCGCTGCTCACCGCTCGGGCGCAGGAAGAGATCCACGTCCGGCATGTCCGGGTAGTACAGGTACTTCGCGAAGGTCTTCTCGTTCACCTTCGACGGGTCCAGCCGCCCGGCCTTCACGTCCTCCGCGATGGCCTGCGCCGCGTCCGCGATCTCGGCCCGCCCGCCGTAGTTCATGCAGAAGTACAGGGTCAGCCGGTCGTTGCCCTTGGTCTGCTCCTGGGCGATCTGGAGCTCCTTGGCGACGGACTTCCACAGCTTGGGCATCCGGCCGACCCACCGCACCCGTACCCCCAGCTCGTCGAGCTGGTCGCGGGTCTTGCGGATGAAGTCACGGTTGAAGTTCATCAGGAAGCGCACCTCGTCCGGCGACCGCTTCCAGTTCTCGGTGGAGAAGGCGTACAGGGAGATCGCCCCGACGCCCATCTCGATCGCGCCCTGGAGGACGTCCAGCACCCGCTCGGCACCGACCTTGTGCCCCTCGGTGCGCGGCAGCCCGCGCTCCTTCGCCCAGCGGCCGTTCCCGTCCATGACGATCGCCACATGGTTGGGGATCAGCTCGCCGGGGAGCTTCGGCGGGCGGGCACCGGACGGGTGCGGCTCCGGCGTCCTGTACTCGCGGCGCCGGCGCCCCAGGAACCCACTCACACCCATGTGCTTTTCGTCTCCCTTACTTTTCCACGTACCGAAGCGAACGCAGCCCACGTTCCAGATGCCAGTGCAGGTAGGCGGAGACCAGTCCGCTGCCCTCCCGGACATACCGCGCCTCGCAGGCGTCCGCCGTCTCCCAGTCTCCCGTAAGCAGCGCGGCGAGCAGTTCCAGGGCCTGCGGCGACGGTACGACGCTACCGGGCACCCGGCAGTCGACGCATACGGAGCCCCCGGAGGCGACCGAGAAGAAGCGGTTCGGTCCCGTCATCCCGCACTTCGCGCAGTCGCTGAAGCTCGGGGCGTATCCGTTGACGGCGAGGGAGCGCAGCAGGAAGGCGTCGAGCACGAGGTGCGGGGCGTGCTCACCGCGCGCGAGGGTCCGCAGGGCCCCGACGAGCAGCAGGTACTGCTGGACGGCCGGCTCGCCCTCGTGGTCGGTGAACCGCTCGGCGGTCTCCAGCATGGCCGTCCCGGCGGTGTAGCGGGCGTAGTCGGTGACGATGCCGCCACCGTACGGCGCGATGGTCTCACTCTGCGTGCACAGCGGCAGCCCGCGCCCCACCAGCTCGCTCCCCCGCGCGAAGAACTGCACGTCGACATGGGAGAAGGGTTCGAGCCGCGCCCCGAACTTGGACTTGGTCCGCCGCACGCCGCGGGCCACGGCCCGCACCCGCCCGTGACCGCGCGTGAGCAACGTGATGATCCGGTCCGCCTCACCCAGCTTCTGGGTGCGCAGCACGATGCCGTCGTCGCGGAACAGACTCATGGGGTCATTCTCTCGTACGCCCGGAGCCAGTGGGTGCGGTCGGGGTGGCTGTTCGTCGAGCCGGCCGACCAGCCGCTCGCGCGAGGTGGTCTCCCACTGGTCGGCCGTCCCCGCGTCAAGGAACTTCGCCCCGGCTGCGTGCGTTCGCGTACGCGGTCGCCGCGCGGAGCCGCTCGGCGGGCGTGGCGTTGCGTACGGCCGACGGGTCGGCGTCCCACTCCTTGCCGCCCCCGTACGGTCTCAGCTGCACGTACGGGCCCTCGTGCCCCATCACGACGCCGATCCGACCCGAACGAGTGTCGACGACGTACGACCCGATCGGTGGCTTCATCGCAGCACCGCCGCGAGGCGCTGCGCCGTCGCGACGGAACAGCGGCCCAATTCGACGAGCGGGCAAGGGGCCTCACGCGCAAGACTCGCCGGGTCGATCCGGAGTGTCGGGAGCGTAATTCCTGCCTTCTCCAGCGCCGCCCGCAATTCCTTCACTGCTTCCTCCGCTTCTTCGGCGCACTGCGCCGAGTGTCGTGCCGACACGTCACTCCCCTCCCTTTTGGGTTTCACTCTTTTCATCTCCATCCTGACCTGCGACGCCTACACTCGGCAGGAGTGTGTGCCCCGAATGGGCGCTACAAGTGCAGGGCAGTACAAGGGGGTTGGCCATGGCCAATGGTTCACGGCAGGCGGCCTGGGAGTTCTTCGGAGCCGAGCTGAAACGGCGGAGGGAGGACGCCGGGATCACTCAGGTGGAGTTGGGATCCCGGGTATTTGTCTCCGGCGGATACATCGGGCAGTTCGAACAGGCGATTCGGAAACCTCAGCTTGATGTGGCCCAGCGGATTGATGAGGCCCTACAAACCGACGGTATTTTCGAGCGGCTTTGGCGAAAGCTCATCAAGGAGCAGCCGTACACGGAGTACTTCGCGCATGTGGTGGAGCTGGAGCGGCTCGCGACGGAGATCTGTGAGTACGGGCCGCTGGTGATCCCGGGACTTCTCCAGACGCCGGAGTACGCCCGCGGGGTCTTCCTGGCGGGCAATCCCCTCGCCGCCGACGAGTACATCGAGGAGCTGGTCAAGGGGCGCATGGACCGGACGCAGATCCTCAAGGACGCTACACGGCCTGTGTATTGGGCGGTCCTGCATGAGGCGGCCCTGCGCATCCCGGTCGGCGCCCCGGCGGTCATGGCACGTCAGCTGGACCACATCACCGCACTGATGCGGGAGCGCAAGGTGCTGGTGCAGGTACTGCCGTTCGCGGCTGGGGCACACCCGGAGATGGGCAAGATGATGAAGCTCATGAAGTTCGAGGACGCCCCGCCAACCGTCTATACAGAAGGCGTGCTTTCGGGGAATCTGCTGGACGACCCAGCTGTGGTGAAGCGGATCCAGGCGTCTTACGATCTCCTCAGGGCCACCGCACTGTCGCGGGAAGCATCCCTGACCCTGATCGAGTCAGCAGCGGAGGACTACAGACGATGCGCGAGTACGACCTGAGCAACGCCCGCTGGCGCAAGAGCAGCTACAGCGGCGGCAGCGGCGGCGAGGACTGCATCGAGATCGCGTACGACTTCCCCGGCGCCGCCCGCTGGCGCAAGAGCAGCTACAGCGGCGGCAGCGGCGGCGAGGCCTGCGTCGAGGTCGCCGACGGCATCCCCGGCGCAGTCCCCGTCCGGGACACCAAACTCGCCTCGGACAGTCCCGTACTCCTCATCCCCGCTCACGCCTGGCAGGGCTTCGTCACGTCTCTGAAGTCGTGACCGTCGGAAGCACCGCTTCCAGCTCCCTCGCTTCCGACCACAGCTCGTTGAACTGGTTCACGCGGTCCTCGACGTGCTCCTGCTCGCCCCGCAGCCAGGTGCCGTCCGGGTTGGACTGGAGGTCCGGCGCGGTCTCGTAGCACAGCTCCCCGTCGAAGATGATGAAGTCGTTCACCTTGCGCGACCGCACCGCGATCCGTACGTCGATGCCGTGCCGGCGGTGCTCCTCGCACAGTTCTCTGAGGTCCTCGTTGACCTCGTGCGGCTCCTTCACGATGAACAGCCGCCGGATCTCCACACCCCGCCGCTTGATCGCCTTCTCCTGCGCGACGAGGTAGCGCTCCGCGGGCCCGCTGAACCAGAAGTCCCGGTCGACGGAGGTGCTGGTGGCGTCGAGGGTCATCTTGGCGCAGTCGGTGAGGTTGATCAGCCACTCGTGGTTCTCACCGGGACGGTCCTCGCTGCCCTTGGCCAGGCCCTCCATCAGCTTGGCGAGGTCGGCCAGCTCCTTCTCCGCGAAGGCCTGCACGATGTCGCCGCCCTGCTCACGGACCTTGGTGTAGCCGAGGACCAGCCGGCTCACCTCGTCGGAGCGCAGCACGGAACCGTCGACCTGGCTGAACAGCTCCGTCGCGGCGAGGATCTCGTTGAAGCGCCGGTCGACCTTCTCGAATCGCTCCCCGAAGTCGATCAGGAACTGCACGATCAACGCCGCGCTGCCGATGACGATGGACGCCACCCACTGCCAGATGTTCCCGTCGTCCTGGTCCAGGATGCTGGTCAGCAGGAAGGCCCCGCCCGCCGCCCCGGCGGTGATCACGATCCGCCAGAACATCTTGGGCATGCGCTGCCGCTGGGGCGGTGCCCCGTGCCCGTTGTTCCCTGCTCCTAACGATGACGCTCCGTTCATGTCTCTTCCCCCGTCGGGTTCTCTGGTTCGGGTACCGCCCCTCAGCGTGTGCTCAGTGCCTGGTGCGGCGTCGCTACGGCCTGGAGGGCCAGCCGGTCTCTGATGCGCCGGCTCAGGTTCTCCCACTGGCGGGAGAACCCCGGTTTCTCTTCCAGCACGTCCCACAGGTGACCCAGCGCGGGATCGACGTGAGCCCGCGGCATCCACAGATGCAGGAGGTGGACCACCACCGGGTGGAGCGCCTCGACGACCGAGGGCCCGTCCGCGGCGCCGAGACGGCTGTTGTCCAGCATGTGCTGAACGGTCGTCAAAAGCCAGTCGTGCAGGGCGAGATCCTCGCACAGACCGGCCGCGGCGGCAGCCGGAACGTCGGACGGGAGCCGTAGCTCCGTCGTCCGCAAGCCGCCCTCGGCGACCGTGAAGTTCACCAGGGAGGCCCGCTCCCGCTCGGGCTCCCGTCGCGCGACCCACCGCAGGCGCGTGGGACGCGACTTGAAGGGCACCCTGCGGTCGAGGAAGGCGTGGCGGCGGAGTTGGGCCATGAGGGCCTCGGCGATCATTCCGAGGTCGAGCTCGCCCTTGTCCGCGCCTCGCAACACGCCCTCCGCGGCGGCCTGTTGGGGCAGCTTGCCGAACGGTTCGACCAGGCCCGGACGTACGAGGTACTGGCCCCAGGGGCGGCGCGTGTCGGGTCCGGCGGCCGGGGCGCTGAAGTACGCGGTCGACTGCAACAGGCGGCCCTCGGTCAGCGCCGCGCGGGCGGCCACCGTACCGACGGCCCGGACCTTGCTGCCGTTGGAGGTGGGCAGCCGGCAGTCCACCCCGGTCAGCACCTCGGGGGACAGGGCGTACATGGTGGGCCGTTCGGAGACCCGGACGTGTTCGTCGGCGCGCAGCCGGAGCAGTTGGGCGGCGGCCCGGCGGTCCAGCGCCTGGAAGGACGGCAGCAGACAGGTGCGCACCTCGCCGCAGGCGAGGACCGGACGCGCGGGCTGTCCCGGGGCCGCCGTCATCTCAGGACTCCTCGCTCTCGGACGGGTCGCCGGGCTCCTCGTAGAAGACGTAGGTGGCGCGCTGCGCGACCGCCGCCGGAACCGGCATCCCCTCGTCGCGGGAGCGCTGGGCGACCTGTCGCAGGGCTCCGGCGTCGACGTCTATCTGGTCGAGGATGAGCCGTACGGCGTCCTCGACGGCGAGGAAGCGGTTCGGCATGAGGGTGCAGGTACGGTAGGCGCTGAAGGGCGCCTTCGTGTCGGTGAGCTTGATCAGCGGCGGCAGCCGGTCCCAGTCGTGCGGGAAGTCCTCGCCGGCCCACTCCCGCGGCACCAGCACGGGCTCACCGAGGTGCCGTAACAGCCCCAGCCGGGCCAGTTGCCATACGGCGGCCAGGAACGGGCAGGACCACAGGCGGCGGCCGTCCTTCTCGGACCACAGCTCGACGTCCATGAACACCGAGTGGTTGCGGGCGGCGGTCTCCTGGGGCGGCTCCCAGCCCTTGACCGCGCCCAGGGCGCTGCGGGACGTCGTGGGGGTGCGCTGGCCGTTGGCGAGCCAGCCGGTCTGGCTGACGGGCGGACGGGAGCCGTAGCTGCCCGGCGGCGGCGACTCGACGAGGCGGTGCATGACCGATTCCGCGAGTTCGACGCGGTCGGCGACCGCGCAGCCGGACTCGCGGGCGAGGTAGTCGATGGCGAGGCCCGCCTTCTCGGCCTCCTTGAGCACCATCGGGATCAGTTCGGCCGGGGTGGAGAAGCGCGTGAAGTAGTCGTCGATGAGGAAGCAGGTGCTGATGCGCGGCCGCTTGCTGCGGCGGGCGACGGAGGCGCGGACGGCGTCCACCCAGAGCCGCACCTCCGCGAAGTGCTCGCCCAGCCGCTTGGGGCCCGCCTCGAAGTCCTCCATGTAGAGGTGGCCCAGCTCCAGGGAGAGGTGGGACAGCGGCACGGACTGGGTGCGGGGCTCGGCGGTGGTCTCCTGGAACACGGCTTCGCTCACGCCTGCTCCCAGTACTTGTCGTCGGTCAGCCGTCCGGCGAGTCGGCTCAGCGCCTGCCAGGTCTCCTGGTTGGCGATCTGGCTGTCGAGCACGTCCTCGTCGGTGATGAGCTGCTCCCGCCACTGGAGGACCGGTTCGAGGGGGACGGAGCCGAGGACCTGGCTGTAGCCGATGCCGTGGGTGGAGGCGAGTTGCTTGAGGTCGCCGTCGGTCTTGCGCATCCACGCCGACTGGGTGGGCGAGACCTGGGACCACAGGGGCGATTCGGGGTCGGGTACGGCGGCCCGGACGAAGCGGATGGCGGCGCGCAGCGCGTCCTCGTCGTGGCCGCGGTCGACGCCGCCCGCGACGATGCCGCGCTTGCCGAAGACCAGGCTCGCGGCGGCCGCCACATGCTGGCGGGTCCAGCGGTGGAAGACCAGCCAGCGGGCGGTGACCTCGCTCATCTCGGGCTGTGCGGTGGCCTCCAGGACCATGTCGACGGCGTAGGAGCGGCCGGCGCTGAGGTCGACGACGACCAGGTCGAACTCGTAGTAGAGCGTCATCAGCAGGTCGACGCACCGGCGCAGGTTGTCGTCGCTGGTGGCGAACTCGCCGCCGCTGACGTCGCCGGGCATCAGCACCAGGCGGCCGCAGCCGGGCGGCGGGAAGCGCAGCACCTGGTGCTCGGTCTCGGCCCAGACGTCGATCCTGGCCGGTTCGCTGACCTCCCCTATGAGGTAGGCGTGCAGACCGTGGTCCTCGGTGGCCTGGCGGGCGTCGCCCACGTCGAAGACGGCCGCCGCGGTGGGCGAGCCGAAGTCGAAGTCGAGGTAGCACACGTCGTCCCCGGCGAGCGCCCGGTGGTAGGCCAGGTTGGCGCTGGTGACGGAGCGGCCCGTGCCTCCTTTGTCGGAGGCGGCGAAGATCAGCACGGTTCACACTCCCCGGTCCGCGGCTTCGCGGGCCCGGGCGAGCGCGTCGAGCTGTCCCAGCACGTCGAGGGCCAACGCGTAGGCCGTGCCCGGCTGTTCGTCCACGAGGCTGCGGGCGCGGCGCAACTTGACCTCGATGTTCCTGAGTTGCATCCCGTGCCGGCCGTCGTCCTTGGGCGCGGGTTCCATCTGTTCGTTGCCCAGGAGGTGGGCGGACTCACTGAGCAACGCCCTGGCGAGCTCGGTGAGTTCGAGGCTGCGGATCGGTGGCTGCCGGTACATCTCGTGGGCCTGCACCATGACCTCGGTGACGCGCTCGGTGATGCTCCACGACACCGGTACGCGCCGCTTGAGGATCTCCGCCTGGGGATAGGCGGCGTGGATGTTGTCCCACAGGCCGACGCCTTCGCCCTCGCGGATGCGGCGCTGCCACATGTGGTCGAAGACGTCCTCGGCGAGTCTGAGCAGCCGGTCGTGCGAGGCGAGGCTGCGCGACAGGGTGCACAGCTGGACGGTCCGCTTCAGCAGCTGCGCCGAGAAGTCGGTCATGGCCCAGGTCATGGGTGGGCCGAGCCGCTCGCTGCCCTGGAGCGGCAGGGCGACGCCGACGTTGTGCAGCGCCTGGACCATGGGGTCGTCGCGGGTCATGCGGCTGGTGATGCGGCCGCGTTCGGCGAGGCGCTCCATGATGCCGACGGTGCGGGTCAGGTCGTCGTCGGTGGCCCGGCGCCGCATCAGGTCGTGCACGAGGATGGCGGCGACGGAGAGGGAGAAGTACTCCGACTCCAGCTTCTGTCCCGTCGTACGCCAGGGAATGTCCTCCAGCGGCCAGCGGTCGTCGTCGAAGCGGGCGATGCGCGACCAGTACTGCTGGGTCAGCTCCCAGCGCAGCCGGAGCGCCTCGGCGAGCTTCTGCTGCTCGGCGTTGAGCAGGCCGAGGGTGAGGGTGCGGTCGGAGAACAGGTCCTGGATACCGTCGAGGGCGACCACGGTGAAGTACAGGTACGGCACCGGGTTGGCGACGCCCGCGGGCTGCGGCCCGATGGGTTCGCTGGTCTCGATCTCGGGGGCGTCCTTCACCATGGTCCAGGCCCAGCCGCACTCGAACAGCTGGTTCTCGTCCTTGAGCCCTTCCTCGATGTCGATGCCGAGGGACACGCTCTCGACGATCGCCGCGCGCAGGGGGCGGAAACGGTTCTGGAACTTGTTCAGCACCTGTCGCTGCGACATGCGTCCCTGGCCCAGGAGTTCGCACAGGGTGCGACCTTGGGAGGCGTCGATGTCGAAGACGTTGACGGTGAAGGAGCGCAGCAGGCTCACCATGGCGGCGGTGAGCCGGTTGCTGGTGGCCTGGCGCAGTTCGTCGATGGTCTCGCGGATGTCGCCGCGCCTGGTCCTGGTCTCGTAGACCTTGAGGAAGCCGAGCGTGGCCAGGCACAGGGTGATCGACATGGAGAACGAGTCGACCACGCCGAGTTGGCGCTGTTCCTCGGTGAGTTCCTTGGTCTTGTCCGCGGACCCGAAGTAGTAACCCCCGGCGAAGGACGGTCTCTTGTCCTCACCGGTGTGCGTCCGCATGAACTCGGCCGTGGCCGTGACGAGGTTGGCCGGAACCTCCAGCCGCCCGCCGGCCCTCTTCAGGACCTGCTGGACGTCGTCCTGTGTCGTGTCCGGGTCGTCCAGGCGGAACGCCGGGATCTCGGTGGCGGGGTACAGCAGGCAGAGCAGCCGCTCCGCGTCGGCGACACTGCTCTCTTTGCCCCAGTCTCCCCACTCCCACTCTCCCCCGTCGAAAGAGTGGCGGGCGACTGCCTGCCAGATGTCCAGCAGATGCTGGCGTGGCTTGATCTGCATCCCATGCCCCTCACACAGGCCGCACTGCCGTCACTTGCGGAATAGCCCTGTTCTGTTATGAAGACTCACCGGCCCGTCGGGACCGGTCAGTCAAGACCGTCGAGCGAGACCGGTCAATGGAACGGAATGACCGCGTCCGATTTCCTTCGCCAGCCGTAGGCGACGATCATTCCCGAATATCCGTCGCGCACCTCGGCCTTGGATTCCAGGCGCTGAACCTTGAAGTCGGCGGCGAATTCCTCAAGGCTCGCGCGCACCTCGGATTCTCCCACGTCACAGGCCGGGAAGAAATGCTCGCCCGCGTGATATCCCTTCGAATGTTCCATGAAGGCGGCGGCGAACGGGGCGCCGGGGGCCAGCGCGCGCATGAAACGCTCGACGCCGAGCGTGAACTCGCGGGGGGAGCCGGTCATCGACTCGGCGACGAAGAACATCGTCCCCACGGACCACCGCCCCTCGTGCCGCTGGAGCGCGAAGATGTCGCCCTGCTCGACCCTGACGACCTTGCGGAAGCGCTCACGCGGGTCCATGTCCAGGGAGCCGTATGCCTTCTTGCGGCACAGGGCGGCCCAGAACTTGTCCCAGTTCTCCTCATAGGAGTCGACCTGGCTCTCGAGGTACTCCACATTCGAGGAGGAACGCTCGAAGAGGGTGATCTCGTCGCACCACGGCAGCATGGCCAGTGCGGGATACAGGTTCACGCCCGCGCCCACGTCGATCCCGGAAACCGGCCCGACGCCCTGCTTCCGGAAATGATCGCCGAAATGATCCCGGATGATGTGCAGGATCTCCGCGTCCTCTGCCTGTAAGTCGCGGTAGTTGTGATCAAGGTAGGCGATCGAGTCGAATGCCGCGTCCCATGGCACATCGGCATTCCTCACCTGGACGCCCCCCGACGATCTCTGGGTCATTCCACCAACGGTACCAAAAGGAGGCGCATCGGGAGCGCGTTGGGGCATAGGCATCATGCGGTCTTGAACAGCCGGAACCGCGCTGCTCAAGATGGGCGGACCGCTACTGAGCACCGGAAACGGCGAGCAACAGGCACTCACCCGCACGAGTGACTCCATTCCATCACACAGGGGGCGGATGATGGCGCTACCGGAGGAACGTTTCCCTTTCCCGGGCAACCACACCGACCAGGCGTTCTTCGCCGACCGCGCCGACCGGCCCCTGACCATGCGAGGGGTCACCGAAGCCGACCTGAACGAGCTCCTGCGGGTGGACAGGGAGGTGTTCCCGGACGATCCCTACCCCTACTTCGTCCTGCGCCAGCACGTCGACGTCCACGGCGACCGCATCCTCGTCCTGGACGACGGGGAGTGCCTGCACGGCTATGTCCTCTTCGTCACGACGTCGGACGGCTATGTGTGCTGGGTCCTGAGCCTGGCCGTCAGCGCCGACCAGCGGGGCAGAGGGCTCGGCAAGCGGCTCATGCACGAGGTGCTGCGGCAGGTGCGCCGGGAGCGGGTCCATGAGGTGCGCCTGACCGTGGAGCCGACGAACGCGGCGGCGATCATGCTGTACCGGTCCCTGGGGTTCTCCACCGAGGGCGGGGTGCGCCGGGACTACCTGGGGCCCGGAGAGGACCGGCTCATCATGACGCTGAGGCTGGGACTGGGGTGAACCCCACCGGGTAAACCCCCGAGGCGATACGGGAGTTACCAGGATGTGACGCCTCGTCAAGACCAGTCAGGCTGCTGTGCATGAAGCAGATCACGAAGAGTGCCGCCCTGATCGGCGCCGCCTGCGGAGTCGTCTTCGGGGTCGTCACCCCGCTCACGGCGTCCGCCGACGGCACGCCCGCGCCGCTGAAGTGGAGCACGTGCGAGGGTGAGGGGCTCGATCCACGGCAGGAGTGCGCCACCGTCTCCGTGCCGATGGACTACGGCGACCCCGACGGCGAGAGGATCGACCTCGCCGTCTCCCGCATCCGCAGCGAGAAGCCGTCGGCACGCCGGGGCGCGCTGCTGCTCATCGCGGGCGGGCCCGGCGGAACGAGCCTCGACCACCCCTCGGCCAAGGGGCGGAAGCTGCCGCGGGAAGTGCGGGACGCCTACGACCTGATCGGGTTCGCCCCACGCGGCAACACACCCTCCGCGCCGGTGAGTTGCGACCTCGACAAGGCCGACCTCGCCCTCACCAAGTTCCGCCCGTGGCCGGCCCCCGACGGTTCCGTCACCGAGAACATGGCCTACGCCCGGCATGTGTCGGATGCCTGCGCACGCAACGGCGGAGAGCTGATGCGGCACATCAGCACGAAGAACAACGCCCGTGACATCGACCGCATCCGGGCCGCGCTCGGCGAGCGCAAGCTGTCGGCGTGGGGCGACTCGTACGGCACCTACATCGGCGCCGCGTACCTGGAGCTGTTCCCGCACCGCACCGACCGCGTCGTGCTGGACAGCAACGACCACGCCGACCCGGTACGGGCGGAGCGCGCCTGGCTCCAGGCGTTCGAGGTGGGGGCCGAGGACAACTTCCCCGTGTTCGCCAAGTGGGCGGCCACGCCCGGCAATCCGTACCGGCTCGCCGACACGGCCGCCGAGGTGCGCCCGCGCTTCCTCCGCCTCGCCGCCCGCCTGGACCGCGAGCCGATCCCCTGGCCCGGCGCCCACCCGGCGCGGCTGAACGGCAACGTACTGCGCCAGACCATGCTGGACAGCTTCTACGACCCCGACGACTACCCGGTCCTGGCCACACTGATGCTGGCCGCGGAAAAGGGCACGGTGCCGCCCGCGCCGCCGGCCCCGCCGGAGGCGATGCTGCAGAACGGCGCCGCGGTCGGCGCCGCCACCATCTGCAACGACGGTGCCTGGCCCCGGTCGGCCGCCGTGTACCGCAAGGGCGTCGCCGAGAGCCGGGCGAAGTATCCGCTGACCGCGGGGATGCCGAGGAACGCGATGGTGTGCGCGGCGTGGCCGTGGCAGCCGAAGGAGGAGCCGGTGCGGGTCACCGACCGCGGCCCGTCCAACGTCCTGCTCGTGCAGAACGAGCGTGACGTGGCCACCCCGCTGAGCGGCGCCCTGAAGCTGCGCGAGGACCTCGGCGGGCGGGCCGTCATGGTCACCGTGAACTCCACCGGCCACGGCGCCTACCTCGAGAACGGAAACGCCTGCGGCGACGCCACCGTCTCCCGCTTCCTGGCGACCGGGAAGCGTCCGGGCCAGGACACGTACTGCGCCTAGGTCAGCGTTCGGCGAGCGGGGCCGGAGCCTCCTGGACCGTCCAGCCGTTGGCGTCGGGGCCCTGGAAGAAGAATACGCGCGCCTCCTCAGCCATGGTCTCCCCGCGGGCCGGACGCCGCCCGTCGGCCGTACCGGCGGGCCAGCGCGTGGAAGGCCTCCTTCGGCTCCCAGTGCCAGTCCGAGGCCGGGTCGTCGGGGCGGTCCTTGATCGCCTTGGTGATGCCGTAGCTCGCCAGGTCGAGGTCGTAGCGCGGGTTGTCGGGGCGGTGCGGGGCGTCCGCGGTGAGGAACTCGAAGACCATCGCCGCGTACAGGCCCATCGACTCGAAGACGTCCAGCAGATCGACCAGGTAGGCGGCCTGTGTGCGCTCACTGCGCACCAGGTCGCCTTTGATCTCGTGAGGCTCCTTGGTGTAGTCGACGATGTCCCAGCCCATGCCGCCGGCCTCGGGGGCGCCGACGTACGCGCACGTGCCGAACTCGGTGATGGCCAGGGGCTTGCCCCAGCGCAGGTAGCGACGCAACTCGCGTACATAGTCCGCGTGTCGGCGATGGTACGAGTAGTAGTCGATGCCGACGACGTCGAAGAGGTTCCAGTCGACCGGTTCGAACTCCTCGTCCTGGGCGGCGGCGTAGCTGAGGCGGCCGTGGAAGACGGAGCGGCCGACCGCCGCCGCCTTCGCGGTGAAGCGGGCCAGGCGGCGCCGCATCTTCTCCATGTCGACCGTGCCCTTCTGGAGGTTGCCGACTCGGTCCAGGACCGTCTCCCCCGGCACGATCCCCGGCACGAACAGCCAGAACTCGCAGCCCACGCTGAAGTCCACGCTCGCGCCGTGCCGGCGCAGCCGCTCCGCGAACCGCCCGCACTCGGCGATGCCGTCCAGGATCTCCCGCTCGGGCACGTCCCCGAGGGTCGGCTGGAGCCAGACGTGCAGGCCGCGTTCGGCGGCCTCGGCGGCGGTGGCGGTGAGGCGGTCGACTCCGTCGCCGGTGACGTCGACGGTGTCGGCGTGCAACTCGTCGCGGATGACCCGGACGTCCTCGCGCATCCGGGCGGCGCTCCACGCGGTCCCGGGCGTCTCGCCCGCCCCGACGGTGTAGACGACGCCCCTGTGCTTCAGCCCCCTGCGCTCCGGCTCTCGCCCGGTCGCCGCGGCCTGCCCGGCGGGCACCACCGCCGCCGCCAGCCCGACGGCCGCGGCACCCGCCAGAAACCCTGCCCTGCTGATCCCCTTGGTGTTCTCCATACGGCCACTGTGGCGAGCGGGCGCCCGTCGCGCCGTCCGCCGATGGTCTACGGCGGCGCAACCAAGGAGTGACAGGCGGCGTCGCTCACTGAAGAGATCGTTGCCGCCCCACGAGCGAAGGAGAGCAAGATCTCAGTGTCTGCCCAGTCCCCGATGACCCGCCGCGCCCTTCTCACGGCCGGCACCGCCGCCACCGCGGCCACCCTGCTCGCGAGCACCCCCGCCCACGCCACCCCCGGCGGCAACGACGGCGACGTCACCGTCCGCCTCCGCGCGCTGGAGCGGCAACACGGCGCTCGCCTGGGCGTGTTCGCGCACAACCTCGCCACCAAGCGCACCGTCCACCACCGCGCCGACGAGCGGTTCCCGGTCTGCTCCCTCTTCAAGACCCTCGCCGCCGCGGCCGTTCTGCGCGACCTGGACCGGGACGGCGAGGTGCTCGGCAAGCGGATCCACTACACGCAGGCCGACCTGGTGGACGGCTCCGACAAGACCAGGGAGAACCTGGCGACCGGCATGACCGTCGCCGAACTCGCCGACGTGGCCATCCGGTTCAGCGACAACACGGCCGGCAACCTCCTCCTGCGCGAGCTCGGCGGCCCCACCGCCATCACCCGCTTCGCCCGCTCCCTGGGCGACCCGGTGACCCGCCTCGACCGCTGGGAGACAGAACTCAACTCGGCGGAGCCGTGGCGCGTCACGGACACCACCAGCCCGCGCGCGATCGGCCGGACGTACGCCCGGCTGGTCCTCGGCAACGCCCTGAACCGCCCCGACCGCGACCTGCTCACCCACTGGCTGCTGAACAACACCACCAGCGCCAACCGCTTCCGCGCCGGCCTGCCCAGGACATGGACGATCGCGGACAAGACGGGCGGCGGCTCCTACGGCGCGAACAACAACGCGGGGATCGCCTGGACCGAGAACGGCACCCCGCTCGTCCTGGCGGTCCAGACGACGCGGCCCGAGCAGGACGCGGCGTGGGACAACGAGCTGATCGCCAAGACGGCCGAGCTGCTGGCGAAGACGCTCACCTGAAGCGCCGCACGTACCCGCGCTGCCACGGCGTCTCCACGGCGTGCCGGTCGTAGCCGCGCCGTACGAAGGCCACGGCCTCCTCGGCCGGTACGCCGTCCAGCACCGCCAGACACGCCAGCGCCGTACCCGTACGGCCGCGGCCGCCGCCGCACGCGATCTCGACGCGTTCGGTGGCGGCCCGCTCCCATGCCTCGGTGAGGGCGGTGCGGGCCGCCGCGCGGTCGGCCGGGAGACGGAAGTCGGGCCAGCGCAGCCAGTGGGACTCCCAGGGGACCTCCGGCGGCCGCCTGCCCAGCAGGTAGAGGGCGTAGGCGGGGGTCGGTGCCGCCGGATCCAGGGGGTGGCGCAGGCCCCGGCCGCGCAGCAGGCGCCCGGACGGCAGCCTGAGGACGCCGGCGTCGCTCTCGTTCCACGGATTCTCGCTCTGCACGGCCCCATTCGAACCGAGTCGGGCGGGGCGGGCAACCGAATCCGTGACATCGGTGGTCCGGGGGACGCTGCCGTCAGGCCGGCCGCGGTGGGCTCGGCCGGTTCCTGAGCGGCCGGGTCACCTGCTTCTCCAGGCACGACGGGATCCCCGCCGTCGCGTCCGCCTCCTCCGCCCGACGCCGGTAGGCGCTCGGCGACATGCCGACCAGCTCCGTGAAGCGCGTGCTGAAGGTGCCCAGCGACGAGCAGCCGACCTCGAAGCACACCTCGGTGACGCTGAGGTCGCCGCGGCGCAGCAGTGCCATGGCGCGCTCGATGCGCCGCGTCATCAGGTAGCCGTAGGGCGACTCGCCGTAGGCGGCCCGGAACTCGCGGCTGAGGTGCCCGGCCGACATGTGCACGCCGCGCGCGAGCGCCTCCACGTCCAGCGGCTGTGCGTACTCCCGGTCCATCCGGTCACGGACGCGGCGCAGCGCGGCGAGGGTCCGCAGGCGCTGCTCCGGGGACGTCGCGTGGTTACGGCTCACACCCCCATCCTCCCGAGCCGCCTCCCACCTCGTCCACTCCCGTGTCCGACGGGAGCGGGAGGACAGGAGGGCCCGTACAGGGGACGACGTGAAGCACATCGGGGTCAGCCGCCGACGTAGGCCGCGAGGTGCTCACCGGTGAGGGTGGAGCGCTGGGCGACCAGGTCGGCGGGGGTGCCCTCGAAGACGATCCGGCCGCCGTCGTGGCCGGCGCCGGGGCCGAGGTCGATGATCCAGTCGGCGTGCGCCATGACCGCCTGGTGGTGCTCGATCACGATGACGGACTTGCCGGAGTCGACGAGCCGGTCGAGCAGGCCGAGCAACTGCTCGACGTCGGCGAGGTGGAGGCCGGTGGTGGGCTCGTCGAGGACGTAGACGCCGCCCTGGTCCCCCATGTGCGTGGCCAGCTTCAGCCGCTGCCGCTCGCCGCCGGAGAGCGTGGTGAGCGGCTGGCCGAGGGTGAGGTAGCCGAGTCCGACGTCCGCCATCCGCTCGACGATCTTGTGCGCGGCCGGGATCCGCGCCTCGCCCGCGCGGAAGAACTCCTCGGCCTCGGTCACCGACATCGCGAGCACCTCACTGATGTCACGGCCGCCGAGGTGGTACTCCAGCACCGACGCCTGGAACCGCTTGCCCTCGCAGTCCTCGCAGGGGGTGTCGACGCCGGCCATCATGCCGAGGTCGACGTAGACGACGCCGGCGCCGTTGCAGGTGGGGCAGGCGCCCTCGGAGTTGGCGCTGAACAGCGCGGGCTTGACGCCGTTGACCTTGGCGAACGCCTTGCGGATCGGGTCGAGCAGTCCGGTGTACGTCGCCGGGTTGCTGCGGCGCGAGCCGCGGATCGGCGTCTGGTCCACCGACACCACGCCCTCCGGGGCCGGGATGGAGCCGTGGATGAGCGAGCTCTTTCCGGAGCCGGCGACACCGGTGACGACGCAGAGCACGCCGAGCGGGATGTCGACGTCGACGTGTCGGAGGTTGTTGGTCGTCGCGCCGCGGATCTGGAGCGTGCCGGTGGCCTTGCGCACCGTCTCCCTGAGCTTGGCGCGGTCGTCGAGGTGGCGGCCGGTGACGGTGTCGCTCGCCCGCAGCCCCTCGACGGTGCCCTCGAAGCAGACGGTGCCTCCGGCCGTGCCGGCGCCGGGGCCGAGGTCCACGACGTGGTCGGCGATGGCGATCGTCTCCGGCTTGTGCTCCACCACGAGCACCGTGTTGCCCTTGTCCCGCAGGCGCAGCAGCAGGTCGTTCATCCGCTGGATGTCGTGCGGGTGCAGGCCGATGGTGGGCTCGTCGAAGACGTACGTGACGTCGGTGAGCGAGGAGCCGAGGTGGCGGATCATCTTGACGCGCTGGGCCTCGCCGCCGGACAGGGTGCCCGCGGGCCGGTCCAGCGAGAGGTAGCCGAGGCCGATCTCCGTGAACGAGTCCAGGGTGTGCTGGAGCGCGGTGAGCAGCGGCGCCACCGAGGGCTCCTTGAGGCCGCGGACCCATTCGGCAAGGTCGCGGATCTCCATCGCGCAGGCGTCGGCGATGGAGATCTTGCCGATCTTCGAGGACCGGGCGCCCTCGCTGAGCCGGGTGCCGTCGCACTCGGGGCAGGTGGTGAAGGTGACCGCGCGCTCCACGAACGCCCGGATGTGGGGCTGCATCGCTTCCTTGTCCTTGGACAGGAACGACTTCTGGATCTTGGGGATCAGGCCCTCGTAGGTGAGGTTGACGCCGTTGACCTTGACCTTGGTCGGCTCCCGGTAGAGGAAGTCGTGCATCTCCTTCTTGGTGAACCGGCGGATCGGCTTGTTCGGGTCGAGGAAGCCCGACTCGGCGTAGAGGCCGACGGTCCAGACGTTGTCCGACTTCCAGCCGGGGATGGTGAACGCGCCCTCGGCGATCGACTTGGAGTCGTCGTAGAGCTGGGTGAGGTCGATGTCGGAGACCTTGCCGCGGCCCTCGCAGCGGGTGCACATCCCGCCGGTCCGCTCGAACGTCGCCTTCTCGGCCTTGGTCCTGTCGCCGCGCTGCACGGTGATCGCGCCGCTCGCCTTTACGGAGGCGGTGTTGAAGGAGTAGGCGCTGGGCGGGCCTATGTGCGGTTCGCCGAGTCTGCTGAAGAGGATGCGCAGCATCGCGTTGGCGTCGGTGGCGGTGCCGACCGTGGAGCGGGGGTCGCCGCCCATGCGCTGCTGGTCGACGGTGATCGCGGTGGTCAGGCCGTCGAGGACGTCGACCTCGGGGCGGGCCAGGTTCGGCATGAAGCCCTGGAGGAAGGCGCTGTAGGTCTCGTTGATCAGCCGCTGCGACTCGGCGGCGATCGTGTCGAACACCAGCGAGCTCTTGCCCGAGCCGGAGACACCGGTGAACACCGTCAGCCGGCGCTTGGGGATCTCGATGCTGACGTCCTTGAGGTTGTTCTCGCGTGCGCCGTGCACGCGGATCAGCTCATGGCTGTCGGCGACGTGCGGTGCGGACGAGCGCGTGTCCGTCCTCGTGGCCCTGCTCATCGTGTGCTCTCTCCCTGTGCGGCTCGGGGTGGGTGCCGGTCGGTTCCGGTGGGGCTGCGGTGGGGCGTGGTGGGGCTGCGGTGGGGCGCGGTGGGGCGTGGTGGGGCTGCGGTGGGGCGCGGTGGGGCCGCGGTGGCCGGACGGCTCAGCTCAGCTCCGCTGCTGGATGCGGATCAGGTTGCCCGCGGGATCGCGGAAGGCGCAGTCGCGGATGCCGTACGGCTGGTCGATCGGCTCCTGGACCACCTCGGCGCCGCCGGCCTGCACCTTCTCGAAGGTGTCGTCGACGTTCGGGGTGGCCAGCAGGATCCAGCCGTAGGTGCCCTTGGCCATCATCTCGGCGATCGTGCGGCGCTCGTCCTCGGTGATCCCGGGGTCGGTGGCCGGCGGCGCCAGGAGGATGGACGTGTCCGGCCGGCCGGGGGGGCCGACCGTGATCCAGCGCATCTTGCCCTGCCCGACATCGGTACGGACCTCGAAGCCGAGGGCGTCGCGATAGAAGGCCAGGGACGCGTCCGGGTCGTCGTGCGGAAGAAAGCTGGCGTGAATCGAGATGTCCATGCCCGTCACGCTAGCCGTGGCCGGGGGGCCGCGCTTCTCGATTCCTGATCGGTCCGGCCACCTGTTCCGCGTCGGCCGACCCCGCGCGAGCCCGTCCCGCCCGCTCCTCGATCTCCCGGAAGTGCACGGCCATCGCCCGCTGTGCCCCCGCCACGTCCCGGGCGCGCAGGGCCGTGACGATGGCGCGGTGGCGGCGGGCGGTGAGTTCGGGTGCGGGGTCGTCCGGCCGGCCGCGGGCGCCGCAGACGCGCCGGAAGACCGTCCAGAAGGCGGCCAGGAGCTGCGGGACGAGGTCGTTGCCGAGCGAGGCGTAGAGCAACTCGTGGAACTCACGGTCCAGTTCGGGGAAGGCCCGCCCGGCCCGGCCCGCCGCCTCCATCCTCGCCACCACCCCTTCCAGCCGGTCCAGCTCCGCCTCGGTGACCGTCGCCGCCACCCTCCGGATCAGCCCCTCCTCCAGGACCTCCCGCACCTGGAGGATCTCGGCGAGGGCACCCGTGTCGTGGTCGCTCCGGGCGAGCGTGCGAAAGGTCAGCCCGTCGACGAGCGGAGTGAGCGAGGCCTGGCCGACGTACGTGCCGTAGCCGTGCCTGATCTCCACGATGTCCAGGGCCTGGAGCGCCTTGAGCGCCTCGCGGACGCTGTTGCGGCTGACGCGGAGGTCCTCCATGAGCTCGGCCTCGGTGGGCAGGAGGGCACCGGCCTGGAGCCCGCGGTCGATGATCAGCTCCATGACCTGGCGCTGGATCCGGCTGTTCCTGGACTCCTCGGACGTACGGGTGTTCCTGGGCTGCCCGGGCATGCGGCGCATGGTACGCGCAGCGGACGTCCCACATCCCACGTCCGCCGGACGCGGTGCTGACAAGGGGTCAACTCAGGCCATTTCACAGTGCCATTGGTCCGACCTGTGGCAGATGCGCCATTCGTGTGAGATCCCTTGACCGCCCCCCACACCCCACCTATGGTCGCGCTGACCGTCAGGACGTAGGACGTCGTATCTCCTCACCCACCTCATCGCCGGAGCACACCACCCACCGCTGGAGGACCCGTGCGCGACGTGACCCACGACGTGCCGGCGCTGCACCGCCGGTCGTTCCTGAAGCACACCGGCGCGCTGGGCGCGGCCGCCGCCGTCTCCGCGTCGCTGTCGGCCTGTTCGTCGGGGCCCGAGTCCACGAACGAGACCGGCGGGGGCGGCGGCCAGGACCGGACGCTCACCGCGGTCATCGGCTACGGCAACGACGGAAGCTGGGACCCCACCCAGACGGCGTCCGCCTTCTGCATGGCCGCCAACAACCACATCTACGAGGGGCTCCTCGACACCGACCCGATCTCCCGCGAGCCCTACGCGGCGCTCGCCACCCAGGTGCCGGCGGACCCGAACAGCACGTCGTGGAAGTTCACGCTACGGGCGGGCGCGAAGTTCCACGACGGCAAGCCGGTCACGGCCGACGACGTGGTCTTCGTCTTCGACCGGATCCTCGACCCGAAGACGCAGACCCTCGCCAAGGGCTTCTTCGCGAGCTGGCTGAAGGAGGTGCGCAAGATCGACGCGCGGAACGTCGAGCTGGTGCTCAAGTTCCCCTTCCCGGACGGGATCTCGCGGCTCACCCTGGCCAAGATCATGCCGAAGCACGTCTTCTCCCGGCCGGGCGCCTGGGAGGAGGCGATCAAGGGCAAGGCGATCGGCTCGGGGCCGTACCGGCAGACCGCGCACCACCCGAAGTCCAACACCACCTTCGAGGCGTTCGCCGACTACAACGGCCCGCGCAAGCCCGCCTTCAAGAAGATGAACTGGCTGACCATCGTGGACGCCGCGCCCCGCGTGGCGAGGATCTCGGGCGCCAGCGCCGGCGCGCAGATCGCGGACAACATCCCGTACGCCAACATCGGGCAGCTGGAGAGCGGCGGGCTGACGGTCGCGGGCGGGGCCGGGATGAACAACCTCTTCCTGATGTTCAACACCCGGCACAAGCCCTTCGACGACGTACGCGTCCGCCAGGCGCTGCACTACGCCATCGACACCGAGAAGATGGTCGAGGTGGCGCTGAAGGGGCACGGGAAGCCGTCGAGCTCCTTCCTGAACGAGTCCAACCCCAGCTACCGGCGTGCCAAGACCGTCTACGACCACGACCCCGACAAGGCGAAGGCGCTGCTGAAGGAGGCCGGGGTCAGCGGGCTGGAGATCGAGATCCTGGCCGTGAACGTGAGCTGGATCGTGGACTGCCTGCCGACCGTCAAGGCGTCCTGGGACGCGATCGGCGTGCGGACGACCCTCTCCCCGCAGGAGACCACGGCCGTCTTCACGAAGATGGACCAGAAGCAGGACTACCAGGTCGTCGCCGCCGCCTCGAACCCCAACCAGTTCGGCCTCGACGCCGACCTGATCATGCACTACAACTACGGCCCCGAGAACCTGTGGATGCAGTACACGCGGTGGGCCGACAACGCCGCGGCCAAGGCGCTGTTCAGGGACATGGAGCGGGCCACCCGGGAGCCGGACCCCGAGAAGAAGAAGACGATGGTCCAGGACTACATCGACGTCGTCGCCGAGCAGGCCGTGCTCTACCCGGTCGTCCACAACGAGCTGATGACGGCCTGGGATCCGAAGCAGCTCACCGGGATAAGGGCACAGCCGTACCCCGGCATCAACCTCCTCCAGGCCAAGTGGGCGTGACCACCAGGGGAGTCTCTCCGTGATCGCCGTCGCCAGGATCCTGGCCCGTCGCGTCCTCCTGCTCGTGCCGCTGATGCTCGGCATCGTGCTGTTCGTGTTCCTGGTGATGCGGTTCTCGGACGTCGACCCGGCGTCCGCGTTCTTCCAGGGCGCGAACCCCACCGCCCAGCAACTGCACGACTTCCGCGAGGAGAACGGCCTGCTGGATCCCCTCCCCGTCCGCTACGTCGCCTTCATCGGCGACCTGCTCCACGGCGACATGGGCACCAGCGCCCTGACCCGGGCGCCGGTCGTCGACCAGGTCACCACCGCGCTGCCGCTGACCCTCCAGCTCACCTTCCTGGGCCTCGGCATCGCGGTCGTGCTGTCCCTGGTCGGCGGCGTGACGGCCGCCATCTACCGGGACCGCCTGCCCGACCAGGTCATCCGGGTCGTCTCCCTCACGGGCGTCGCGGCACCCGGCTTCTGGCTGGCGCTGCTGATGATCCAGTACCTGGCCGTCGACCTCGGCTGGTTCCCGACCGGCGGCTACATCAACCCGGCGGACTCCTTCACCGGCTGGCTGAAGACCATGACCCTGCCCGCCTGCGCGCTGTCGCTGCCGGTGGCGGCGCAGCTCACGCGGATCGTGCGGACGGCGGTGGTGGAGGAGCTGGACAAGGACTACGTCCGCACGGCGATCGGCAGCGGGCTGCCGCCACGGGTCGTCGTCGGCCGGAACGTCCTCAGGAACGCGCTGATCAACCCGCTGACCGTCCTCGGCCTGCGCGTCGGCTATCTCCTCGGCGGCGCGGTCGTCATCGAGACGATCTTCTCGCTGCCCGGGATGGGGAAGCTGATGATCGACGCCGTGAAGAACGGCGACCCGGCGGTCGTCCAGGGCGTGGTCCTGACGACGGCCGCCGGCTTCGTCGTCGTCAACCTCGTCATCGACATCCTGTATCTGCTGGTCAACCCGCGCCTGCGGGAGGCGACGTGACGTTCAACCGCAAGCGCCTGGCCGCGGCGCTGTCCCGGCCCGGCATCCGGCCGCGCGGCTGGCGCAGGCTGCCGCTGCTGTCGAAGGTCGCCGTCTGCTTCCTGGCGGTCGTGGTCCTGATGGCACTGCTCGCCCCCGTGCTGGCGCCGCACGACCCGCTCGACCAGCAGCCACCGGTCGACGGCACGGGGCATCCGTCCGCGGCGCACTGGATGGGCCAGGACAGCCTCGGCCGGGACATCCTCAGCCGGCTGATGTACGGCGCCCGCTGGTCGCTGGCGATCGGGCTCGGTGCGACCGGGCTGGCCCTCGTCGTGGGCGCCCTGCTCGGCGCCATCGCGGCCACGTCCCGCAAGGCCGTCGACGAGACGCTGATGCGCTGCCTGGACGTGGTGATGGCGTTCCCCGGCATCGCGCTGGCCGCCGTGCTGGTCGCCGTCTTCGGCGGCGGCATCACGGTCCTGATCTGCGCGATCGCCTTCCTCTTCACACCCCCGGTGGCGAGGGTGGTGCGGGCCAACGTCCTCGACCAGTACGGCGAGGACTATGTGACGGCGGAACGGGTCATCGGCGCCCGCACCCCGCACATCGTCCTCAGGCACGTGGCGATCAACTGCGCCGCCCCGGTGCTGGTGTTCTGCACGGTCCAGGTGGCGGAGGCGATCGTCTTCGAGGCTTCGCTGTCCTTCATCGGCGCGGGCGTACGGCCACCGGACCCGTCCTGGGGCAGTGTCATCGCGGACGGCAAGAACATGGTGCTCACCGGCGGCTGGTGGGCGACCGTCTTCCCCGGGCTGCTGATGCTGGTGACCGTCCTGTCGCTGAACATCCTCTCCGAGGGCGTGTCGGACGCGTGGGCGGCACCGTCGGCGCGTGAGGTCGACGTACGGGACGGCGACGACCGGCTGGAGGCGCCCGAGCCGGGCAGCGGCGAAGTGCTCCAGTTGCCGGGGCTCACGGAGGCGGCGGCGCGGCTGCGAGCGCGGGCGCGGCCGTTGCCCGACCCGGGCGGTCAGCCGGTGCTCGCGGTGGAGAACCTGGCGATCGGGTTCGAGGGCCGGCACGGCGGCGTGGACATCGTCGACGGCATCAGCTTCGAGGTGCGGCCCGGTGAGGTGCTGGGCCTGGTCGGGGAGTCGGGCTGCGGGAAGTCGCTCACCGCCCTCGCGGTGATGGGGCTGGAGCCGAAGGGCGCCCGGGTGCGCGGTCATGTCCGGTTCGACCAGCGGCAGTTGGTGGGCGAGCCGATGCGCGTACGGCGCAAGCTGCTGGGCCACGAGATGGCGATGGTCTACCAGGACGCCCTGTCGTCCCTGAACCCGGCGATGACGATCCGCTCCCAGCTCAAGCAGGTCGTACGCCGCGGAGGCCGCCGTACGCCCCACGAACTGCTGTCGATGGTCGGCCTCGACCCCGAACGCACCCTGCGCAGCTACCCGCACGAGCTCTCCGGCGGCCAGCGCCAGCGCGTCCTGATCGCCATGGCCCTGTCCCGCGACCCGAAGCTGATCGTCGCCGACGAGCCGACGACCGCGCTGGACGTCACCGTGCAGGCGCAGATCATAGAGCTGCTGCTGAGGCTGCGGGAGGAGCTGGGGTTCGCCCTGATCCTGGTCTCGCACGACCTCGCGCTGGTCGCCGACGTCACCGACCGGGTGGTGGTGATGTACGGCGGCCAGATCGTGGAGACGGGCGTGACCGCGGACCTGGTGGAGGCACCGGCACACCACTACACGCGGGGGCTGCTCGGCAGCGTGCTCTCTCTTGAGTCGGCCCAGGAGCGGATGACGCAGATCAAGGGCGTGGTCCCCTCCCCCGCCGACTTCCCGGCGGGCTGCCGTTTCGCGGACCGCTGCCCGCTGGCGAGCGAGGTGTGCCGGACGACGGCACCGGACCTGGTGGGCACGCCGACGCATACGGCGGCCTGCCATCACCCGGCGGTCCTGCCGGCGCCGAAGGATCGCTCCGGAAGCGAGGTCGTCCAGTGAACGCGCTGGTGGAGCTGTCGGACGCGCACGTGGTGCACAGGGCGCGCAGCGGCGGGCTGTTCACCCGGGACAAGGTGTACGCCCTGACCGGCGCCGATCTCACGATCGCGCCCGGCGAGACGGTGGGCGTGGTCGGCGAGTCGGGCTGCGGCAAGTCGACGCTGGCGAAGGTGCTGGTGGGGGTGCAGCGGCTGACGTCGGGGACGGTGGCCTTCCGGGGACGTGACCTGTGGGCCATGACGCCGGCCGAGCGCAGGACGGCGGTGGGCGCCGGCACCGGGATGATCTTCCAGGACCCGTCGACGGCGCTGAACCGGCGACTGACGGTCCGGCAGGTACTGCGGGACCCGCTGGACGTGCACGACCGGGGCACCAGGCCCCAACGTGAGGAACGGGTACGGGAGTTGATGTCCCTGGTAGGGCTGCCCCGCGCCCTCGCCGACGCCCTGCCCGGCCAGTTGTCGGGCGGCCAGCGCCAACGCGTCGCGATCGCACGGGCGTTGGCGCTGGATCCGGACCTGGTGGTGGCGGACGAGCCGACGAGCGCGCTGGACGTGTCGGTCCGCGCCCAGATCCTGAACCTGCTGCTGGACCTGAAGGAGCGGCTGGGCCTGGCACTCGTCTTCGTCTCGCACGACATCCAGACGGTGCGCAGGATGAGCGACCGCGTGATCACCATGTACCTCGGCCGGATCGTCGAGGAGGCCCCGGCGGACCGGGTCACCGACGGCTCCCGGCACCCGTACACCCGCGCCCTCTTCTCCGCGACGCCCGGCCTGCTCGACCCCATCGACCCGATCCCGCTGGCCGGCCCGGTCCCGTCGGCGACCCGGCCGCCGAGCGGGTGCCCGTTCCGGACGCGGTGCTGGAAGGCGGACGGGGTGTGTGCGGAGGTGATGCCGGGGTTCTCGGCCGCGTCGAGCCCGGAGCATCGTTACCGGTGTCACCATCCGGTGGAGGAGGGCGAGGCCACCCGCGACCTCGTACGACAGAGCAACCTTGCCAAGGAGCCTTGATGACGATCCCCACCCCGCTCACCGGTGTCGTCCCGCCCGTCTGCACGCCCCTGACACCGGACCGCGAGGTGGACGTCCCGTCGCTGCTCAGGCTGGTCGACCATCTGGTGGACGGCGGGGTGCACGCTCTGTTCGTGCTGGGCTCGTCATCGGAGGCGGCCTTTCTGACGGACCGGCAGCGCCGGGTGGTGGTAGAGGCGGTGTCGGGGCATGTGGGCGGTCGGCTCCCCGTACTGGCGGGCGTGATCGACATGACGACGCCGAGGGTCCTGGAGCACGTACGCGAGGTCACGGGGGCGGGCGCGGACGCGGTGGTGGCGACGGCTCCCTTCTACGCCCGGACCCACCCCGCCGAGATCGCCCGCCACTACCGCCTGGTCGCGGCGGCGTCGGCGGTCCCGGTCATCGCCTACGACATCCCGTCCGCCGTGCACACCAAGCTCCCCGCCGACGTGATCCTCGAACTCGCCGCCGACGGTGTCCTGGCCGGCCTGAAGGACTCCAGCGGTGACCTGGCCGGTTTCCGCGAGGTCGTCACCGGTGCGCGCGCCCGGCCCGACGTCCGGGGCTTCAGCGTGCTGACCGGCTCGGAACTCTTCGTCGACGCCGCCCTCGCGGTGGGGGCCGACGGGGCGGTGCCGGGGCTCGCCAACGTCGATCCGGCGGGGTACGTCCGTCTCGACCGGCTGTGCCGTGCCGGGGACTGGGAACGGGCGCGGGTCGAACAGGAGCGACTGTGCGCCTTGTTCGGCATGGTCCGCGTCGGGGACGCCGGGCGGATGGGGGGAAGCTCGTCGGCGCTGGGCGCGTTCAAGGCGGCGCTGTTCCTGCGGGGGGTCATCGACTGTCCGGTGACGGCGGAGCCGCAGGTGCCGTTGTCGCCGGCGGAGGTGGAGAGGGTGGGGAAGTTCCTGGCCGGTGCCGGGTTGCTGTGAGCGGGCTTCGCCCTCGCCGCCCCGAACGACCCGTTGACCTGTCCGTCACAGGGTCCCCGGTGTCACCATCCCCGACTCGTACGCCACGATGACCAACTGAGCCCGGTCCCGCGCCCCCAGCTTGCCCATGATCCGGCTGACGTGGGTCTTGGCGGTGAGCGGGCTCAGGCCCAGCGCGTCGGCGATCTCCGTGTTGTTGAGCCCGCGCGCGACCAGCGTCAGCACCTCGCGTTCACGCTCGGACAGACAGTTGGGCCCGCCCGTCGTGGGCGCGGACGGGCTGCGCAGGAACCGTTCGATCAGCCGTGCCGTCGGCCCCGGTGACAGCAGCGCCTCCCCGGCCGCCACCGTGCGGATGGCGTCGAGGAGTTCGGCCGGGCGCGTGTCCTTCACGAGGAATCCGGAGGCGCCAGCGCGCAGCGCGTCCACGATGTTCTCGTCGGTGTCGTAGGTGGTGAGGACCAGCACCCGCACCCCGGCCAGGTCCTCGTCGGCCGCGATCAGGCGGGTCGCCTCGATGCCGTCGAGGTCGGGCATGCGGATGTCCATCACGACGAGGTCGGCGCGGGCGCTCAGGGCGAGTTCCGCGGCCTCCCGGCCGGTGCCCGCCTGGCCGACGACCTCCATGTCCGGGGCGGAGTCGACCAGCATGGCGAACGCCTCCCGCACGAGCGTCTGGTCGTCCGCGAGCAGGACGCGGATCATCGGGCTCCTTCCCGGTCCGTTCCGGTGGGCAGTACGGCCCTCACCTCGAAACCCCCCTCGTCGCGCGGTCCGGCGTCGAGTGTGCCACCCACGCTGCGCGCCCGCTCCCGCATGCCGGCCAGACCGTAGCCGGGGCTCCGGGTGCCGGGGCCCGGCGGGCGGGTGCCGTCGTCGGTGACCGAGACGCGCAGGGCGCCCTGCTCCTCGTACAGCTCGACGCGCACGGCGGGTTCGGGCCCCGCGTGCCGTACGACGTTCGTCAGCGCCTCCTGCACGATCCGGTAGGCGGCCGCGCCCACGGCGGGCGGCGCCTGCCGCACCCGTACCGCCGTCTCCACCCGGGCGCCGGACAGCCGCGCCGCCGCCACCAGGTCCGGCACGCCGTCGAGCCCGGGCAGCGGGCCGCGTGCCTCGCCGGCGGCGCCCTGGTCGCGCAGCACCTCCAGCGTCGTACGGAGTTCACCGCGGGCCGTGCGGCAGGTCTCGGCGATGTCGTCCAGGGCCTTCGCGACCGTCTCGCGGTCCAGGCGCTCGGGGTCCGCGGTCAGCACATGGGCGGCCACCGACGTCTGCACGCCGATGAGGGTGATGCTGTGGGCCAGCAGGTCGTGCAGGTCGCGGGCGATGCGCAGGCGCTCCTCGGCGACCCGGCGGCGGGCCTCCTCCTCGCGGGTGCGTTCGGCCCGCTCGGCGCGTTCGACGATGGCGGCGACGAACTGGCGGTAGTAGCGGACGTCGATGCCGCAGAAGAGGAACGCGACGACCCAGCCGGAGATCCGCAGGACCTCCATGGTCCCGTCGGGGTTGGTGAGGGCGTTGAGAAGCAGCGTCACGCCGAGGACGGCGGCGCCGACGATCAGGGTGCGGCGCACCGTGCCGGTGGCCGCGACCGTGTACAGCACCACCATGGTCGCGAGGATGGGCGCGGCGTGGTTGTTCTCCCACGCGTGGTACGGCGTGATGCAGACCATCACCACGAGCAGGACGAGCACCGGACGGCGGCGCCGCCACACGAGAGGCGCATGCGCGGCGAGCAGCAGGGTCCAGCCGAGCGCGTCGGGCCGCGTCCCCTTGTCGCCGACCAGGGCCATGACCGCGGCGAGGGCGGCGCACGCCACGGCCAGCAGCGCGTCGTTGCGCGTGCGGTGCGGGGCGGTCAGGGGGTCGCGGTTGATCGCCGCCATGATCCGCTCGCCCATGCGGGGCCGGCCCGCCGCTCTCGTCGTCTGCCGCATCGGCTCATCCTCCGCCACGCGGGCACCCCTCCGGGAGGGGAGGGGTGCCCTGACGGCGCGTGGTCGGCTCACACCGGCTCCGGCTGGCGTTCCGGCCGTACCGGCGGCTTCGGCGCCCGGGACAGCCCGCCCGGCCACCACATCGTGCGGCCGAGCGCCACGCTCGCGCTGGTGACCAGGTAGGTGCGGACGAGGAAGGTGTCCAGCAGCACGCCCACCGCGATGACGAAGCCCAACTCGACGAGCGCGACCATCGGCATGCTGGTGAGCACCGCGAAGGTGGCGGCGAGGACGAGCCCGGCCGACGCGATGACCCCGCCCGTCGTGCGCAGCGCGGTGAGCGCGGCCGACGCCGGTTCGGCGCCGTTCAGGCACTCCTCGCGCATCCGGTGCATCAGGAAGATGCCGTAGTCGACGCCCAGCGCGACGAGGAACACGAAGGACAGCAGGCCCAGCCCGGGGTCGGTGCCCTCGAAGCCGAAGACCGGCCCGAAGACGAGTCCGCCGATGCCGAGCGCCGCGCCCCACACGGCGACCACGGCGGCCACCAGGATGAGCGGGGCGACGAGCGAGCGCAGCAGGGCGACGAGGATCAGCAGCACGGACAGCAGCACGATCGGTACGACGACGAGGCGGTCCCGGGCGTTGGTGTCCTTCAGGTCGATCTGCTCCGCGCTCGGGCCGCCGACGTAGGAGCCGTCGAGCTTCTCCCGCAGGGCCTCGATGGTGGCGGTCTCCCCGGCGGACTGGGGTGGGGCGGTGGCGAGGACGGAGATCTCGGTCCAGCCGTTTCCGGTACGGCCCTCCTGCGCGCTGTCGACGCCCCGGGTGCCGTCGATCGAGGCGAGCGTGTCGTCGGCTCGGCCTTCCGGTGTGATGACGGTGAGGGGCTGGGTGCCGCGCTCGGGGTAGGCCATGGCGAGCGTCTCCATGGCGGCGACGGCGTCGGGCTTGCTGGTGAAGGAGTCGTCCTGCTTGAGGGTGCGGGGCAGGTTCAGCGCGCCGAGCGCGAGCACGCCGAGCAGGACGGCGCCGCCCGCGAGGACGGTGCGGGGTCGGCGTCCGGCGGAGCCGCCCATGGCGGTGAACAGGGACTTACGGGCCTTGGGCGTGCTGCCGTAGCGCGGTACGAGCGGCCAGAACACGCGCCGGCCGAGCAGGACGAGGATCGCGGGCAGCAAGGTCAGCATCGCGGCCAGCGCGCACAGCACACCCACCGTGCCCAGCGGGCCCATGCCCCGGCTGGAGTTGAGGTCGGCGGCGAGCAGGCACAGCAGTCCGGCGGCCACGGTGCCGGAGGAGGCGAGCACGGCGGGGCCGCAGCCCTTGAGCGCGGTGACCATGGCGTCGTACGGCCGCTCGATGCGCCGTAGTTCCTCGCGGTAGCGGGAGATGAGCAGCAGCGCGTAGTCCGTCCCCGCGCCGAAGACGAGGATCGTCATGATGCCGGAGCTCTGGCCGGACACGGATGTCCCGAACCACTGGTGGAGACCGTAGGCGACGCCCATCGACAGGTAGTCGGCCATGCCCACGACGGCGAGCGGCACCAGCCACAGGAACGGGCTGCGGTAGATGAGGATCAGCAGCAGCGCGACGACCCCGGCGGTGGTGTAGAGCAGCGGTCCGTCGAGCGAGTTGTAGACCTCGGTGGCGTCGGTGGCGAGCGCCGCCTCACCGCCGACCTCGACGCCGAGTCCGTCCTCGCCCTTGGCCATGTCCCTTACGGAGTTGACCAGTTCGTCGCGGGCCTTCTCGTCCTGGCCCGGCTCGGTGCTGGCGAGCGGGTACATCAGGGTGGTGCCGTCCTCGGACGGGATGCCTCGCGGTTCACCGGTGAGCCGGTGTGCGCCGGCGATCCGGTCGATCTGGTCGGCGGCGGTGGCCTTGTCGGCTGCGGTCAGCCCGCCGTCGCGGTGGTAGACGACGACCATCTCGGTGGCCTCGCCCCCGGGCAACCGGTCCTGGATCCTGGCGACCTGGGTGGAGTCGGCGCTCGCCGGCAGGTAGTCGATGGCACGGTCGCGCTGGACGTCCGCCAGCTTCGAGGCGAACGGCGAGGCGATCGCGAGCACGGCGATCCACAGCCCGAGCACGAGCCAGGGCACGGCACGCCTTCGCCGTGTGCTTGTCCTTGCGGCCCCCATGTGACGGGTCTCCCTCCGGTCGGGTGTCTGGTTCGTCTCCAGACTCCCCGCGCGGGGGCGGCGGATCGTCGGGCGGGAGGCCGAGTTGGGGGCTACTGCCGGGGGCGGCGGAACGGGGCGATTACTCCCCGGGGAGTACTGCGGGGCGGCGCGGGGCCTGAGGATCCGTACTCCGGCCCCGGACCCGCTTCCCGGGAATGCTCGCCGCTGTACCTGCCGCGCGCCGCCGTCAGCGCCGGTCTGCGGCTGGTCGTCGACCTGGCCGCACCGATGGTCGCGGCATACCGCTGACCGTCCGGGTTCCGCCTCTACGACGGTGTCCGGGCCGCGGCGGCCAGCAGCCGGGTCACGTCCTCGGCGCGGATGGCGAGGACCGCTCTGGCGGCCCGGACTGCCCGGCCTCGACGTCATCGGGATCGTCGCGGCCGTCCTGCCGGGCATCGACGTCAGCGGCACCCGCAAGCCGTTCGATCCGGGCGCGGACGACTCCGACGTCACTCCCGCCCTCGACCGGCTCCCCGTGGGCATCGCCGGCGGCCTCGTCGTGCTGTCCGCCACGCCGCTGTACCTGCCGCGCGCCGCCGTCAGCGCCGGTCTGCGGCTGGTCGTCGACCTGGCCGCACCGATGGTCGCGGCATACCGCTGACCGTCCGGGTTCGCCTCTACGACGGTGTCCGGGCCGCGGCGGCCAGCAGCCGGGTCACGTCCTCGGCGCGGATGGCGAGGGCGGCGCCGACCGTCGCCAGGACGTCACGCTCGGCGGGTGTGTACGGCCCGTCGGCCAGGGCGATCCGGGCGCCCTGGAGCAGGATGGACTCACGGCCGGCCGGGGCGAGATGGGGGGCCAGCGGGTCGAGGGCCTCATGGAGCTCTATGGCCAGCCCGGCCCCGCAGGGCTCGGAGAAGACCCGCCCTGTGTCCGCCGCCAGTGCCTCGACGAGGGCGTTGAGCTGTTCCTCCGTGCAGTCGTCGAACCCGGCCGCGCGCACGGTGGCCGCCGCGGTCTCCAGGGACGGACGGGCGCAGGTGCCGCCCGCCGCCAGGACCGCGAGGGCGACGGTGTGGACGGCGTCGCGGAGCATCGCGGAGAAGCGGGTGGTGGTCGGATGGTCGAGGACGTCGGTGCCGAAGTGGCGTCGGCAGGCCGCGCACTCCACGACGGGTGCGGTCTCGCCGCGCGGCAGCAGGGGCACGCCGAGGACGGTGAAGCGGCGGTGCCCGGTCAGCCGCTGGTAGTTGCGGTCGCCCCCGCATCCGGGGCAGAAGAACTCGCCGTCGCCGATGGGCGACCACGCGGTGCGGGTGCCCAGGATGCGCGCAGCCCTGGCGGCACGGCCGTCTCGTCCCCGTCCTGGCAGCACGTCGCACCTCCGTAACCACGCGGCCACATCGCCGCGCTTGCGTGATGTTAGCCACATCACGGACGCGGAGTCAGCACCCCGGACGAGACCTTTCCGTGACCTGCACAGGTCAATGGCCGAATCACGACGGAGCCCCGCCCGCCGAACGAACGGCGAACGGGGCTCAAACCACCGGTCGGACTGGTTACCGAGCCGCCCGGTTGACCGCCGACACAACCGCCTTCAGTGAGGCACGCGTCGTGTTCGCGTCGATGCCGATGCCCCACAGGACCTTGCCGTCGATCGCGCACTCGATGTACGAGGCGGCCTGCGCGGACGCGCCCTCGGCCAGCGTGTGCTCCTGGTAGTCCAGCAGGCGTACGTCGATGCCGATGGACTGCAGGGCGTCGAAGAAGGCCGAGATCGGACCGTTGCCCGAGCCGGTCAGGACGGTGTCCTCGCCGTCGACCGTGGCCTCCACCTTCAGCGTGTCCACGCCGTCGGTGTCGGTGGTCGACTGGTTGTTCTTGACCTGGATCCGACCCCAGGGGTTGTCCGGGTTCGGCAGGTACTCGTCCTGGAAGACCGCCCAGATGTCGCCGCCGGTGACCTCGCCGCCCTCGGCGTCCGTCTTCGCCTGGATGAGCTTGGAGAACTCGATCTGCATCCGGCGCGGCAGGTCCAGCTTGTGGTCGTTCTTCAGGACGTAGGCGATACCGCCCTTGCCGGACTGCGAGTTGACGCGGATGACGGCCTCGTAGGAGCGGCCGACGTCCTTCGGGTCGATCGGCAGGTACGGCACGGCCCACTCGATGTCGTCCACGGTGACGCCCTTGGCGGCCGCGTCGGCCTCCATCGCGTCGAAGCCCTTCTTGATGGCGTCCTGGTGGGAGCCGGAGAAGGACGTGTAGACCAGGTCGCCCACGTACGGGTGGCGCGGGTGGACCTCCATCTGGTTGCAGTACTCCCACGTACGACGGATCTCGTCGATGTCGGAGAAGTCGATCTGCGGGTCGACGCCCTGGGAGAACAGGTTCATGCCCAGGGTGACCAGGTCGACGTTGCCGGTGCGCTCGCCCTGCCCGAACAGACAGCCCTCGACGCGGTCGGCGCCGGCCATCAGCGCCAGCTCGGCGGCGGCGACGGCCGTACCGCGGTCGTTGTGCGGGTGGACGGAGACGCAGACGTACTCGCGGCGGGAGAGGTTGCGGCTCATCCACTCGAAGCGGTCCGCGTGCGTGGACGGCGTCGAACGCTCCACCGTGGCGGGCAGGTTGAGGATGATCTCGCGGTCCGGACCGGGCTGCCAGACGTCCATGACCGCCTCGCAGACCTCCAGCGCGAAGTCCAGCTCGGTGTCGGTGAAGATCTCGGGCGAGTACTGGTAGCCGAATTCCGTCTCCGGGCCCAGCAGCTTCTCCGCGTACTCCATCACCAGGCGGGTGCCGTCGACGGCGATCTGCTTGATGTCGTCCTTGGAGCCGCGGAAGACCACCCGGCGGAAGACCGGCGCGGTGGCGTTGTACAGGTGGACGGTCGCGCGCTTGGCGCCCTTGAGGGACTCCACCGTGCGCTCGATCAGGTCCTCGCGGGCCTGGGTCAGTACGGAGATGGTGACGTCGTCGGGGATCGCGCCCGGCTCCTCGATGATGGAGCGCACGAAGTCGAAGTCCGTCTGTCCCGACGCCGGGAAGCCGACCTCGATCTCCTTGTAGCCCATCTTGACCAGCTGGTCGAACATCCGGCGCTTGCGCTCGGGCGACATCGGGTCGATCAGGGCCTGGTTGCCGTCGCGCAGGTCCGTGGAGAGCCAGCGGGGGGCGACGGTGATCCGGTTGTCCGGCCAGGTGCGGTCGGGGATGTCGACCTGCTCGTAGCGGCCGTACTTGTGGATCGGCATGGGGCTGGGCTGCTGGCGGTTCGCCATGATGCTTCGGGCTCCTCAGGGTGTCCGGAAGGACGGCCGACGACGCAACGCCAAGCTCCGCGGGGAGGGAGTCGACCTGGACTACAGGCCCTCGCCGCGGCAGCTAAGAAGAAGCAGCCCGAAACGCATGATGCGAAGCATGCTAGCCGAGCCGCTCCCTGTGCGGGGCGTCGTATCAGTATGCGGGACCCGGAGGACGAACAGGACAAAAAGTGCGCCATGCCACTTCGCCCTATCACTTCGTCACGTAGCGTGCCGCTCCTGTCCGCATATTTCACCAATCATGGTTGCTACTAGTGACAGACCCATGACTCAGTGCAATGGTGCCGGGCATGACGACCAACGGGGGCTTCGAGCCCGTCTTCTGCACCGTCGTGCCGCCGCACGTCCTCGACACACTGGCCCGCAACGACGACCCCGCACTCTCCGGCCCGGCTCGCCGGACCCTGATGCGCGACAGCGAGCTGCGCGGCAGGCGCCGCGTCACGACCGAGTTCGCCCTCGCGGCCGCCCCGACGGCGAAGGCACCGTCGGACCAGCCGCTGCGCACGATCTACGACGCCGAGCACAAGACCGCACTGCCCGGCACCAAGGTCCGCGGTGAGGGCTCCGCACCCGGCCAGGACGCCACGGTCAACCGCGCCTACTCCGGCCTCGGCGCCACCTTCGACCTGTTCCTCAAGGCGTACCGGCGGCACTCCATCGACGGCGACGGCCTGCCCCTGGACGCCACCGTCCACTACGACGAGAACTACAACAACGCCTTCTGGAACGGCGAGCAGATGGTGTTCGGCGACGGTGACGGGGAGATCTTCCTCGACTTCACCATCCCGATCGACGTCATCGGCCACGAGCTCTCCCACGGCGTCACCCAGTACACGGCCAACCTCACCTACTACGGCCAGCCGGGCGCCCTGAACGAGTCCATGTCGGACGTCTTCGGCGCGCTCATCAAGCAGTACACGCTCGGCCAGACCGCCGCCGAGGCCGACTGGCTCATCGGTGCCGGGCTGCTCGCCCCCAGCGTGTCGGGCAAGGCCCTGCGCTCCATGAAGGAACCGGGCAGCGCGTACGACGACGACGTCCTCGGCAAGGACCCGCAGCCCGCGACCATGGCCGACTACGTCCGCACCGGCCGCGACAACGGCGGCGTCCACATCAACTCCGGCATCCCCAACCACGCCTTCTACCTGGCCGCCACCGCGCTCGGCGGCCACGCCTGGGAGAAGGCGGGGCAGATCTGGTACGACGTCCTGACCGGCGGCGAGCTGTCGGACCGGGCCATGTTCACCGACTTCGCCAAGCTGACCGTCAAGGCCGCGCGGGAGCGCTTCGGCGACGGCGGCGACGAGTTGCGGGCCGTGTCGAAGGCGTGGGAGCAGGTCGGGGTGCGGATCTCGTGAGTCCGTACTAGAAGGGACCCATGCGTATTCAGGTACGGCGCACGGGCGGATTCGCGGGCATCGAGCGGCACGCCGAGGTGGACACCTCCGGGCGGCCCGACGCCCAGGAGTGGCACGCCCTGGCCGAGCGCGCGATCGCGGCCGGCCGGGGCACGCCCCCCGTCGGGGTCCCGGACGGCTTCAGCTACCAGATCACCGTGGACGGCCGGACGGTCTACTGCGCCGACCCCCGGCTCACCGACGAGCAACGCAAGCTGATCTCCAGGGTGCTGAAGGAAGGCGCGTAACGGTCAGTTCCCGCCGGGGCGTTGACTTCCGTTACCGCCGGTACGGATGATCCGGCGCATGGCGACTGACCCGATACCCCAGTTCCCGGCCGGCTTCCTGTGGGGCGTCTCGACCTCGGCCCACCAGATCGAGGGCGCGGCCGACGAGCGCGACAGGTCCGTGTGGGACGCCTTCACGGCCGAGCCGGGAAGGGTGAAGGACGGCTCCACGGCCGAGGTGGCCTGCGACCACTACCACCGCTACCCGGAGGACGTGGCGCTCCTTGCCGACCTGGGCGTGGGCGCGTACCGCTTCTCGATCTCGTGGCCCCGGGTGAACGCGCCGAAGGGCCTCGACTTCTACGACCGCCTGGTGGACGAGCTGTGCGCGGCGGGCGTACGGCCGGTGCCGACGCTGTTCCACTGGGACCTGCCGGTCGCGCTGGACTGGCTCGACCGGGACACGGCCGCGCGCTTCGCCGAGTACGTGACCGTGGTCGCCGAGCGCCTGGGCGACCGCGTGCGGAAGTGGATCACGGTCAACGAGCCCGCCGAGCACACCCTGCTGGGCCACGCCCTCGGCACCCATGCGCCGGGCAGGAAGCTGCTGTTCGACGCGCTGCCCGTCGCCCACCACCAGCTCCTGGCCCACGGTCTCGCCGTACGGGCCCTGCGCGCGGCCGGCGCCACGGACATCGGGATCGCCAACTCGCACGGGCCGACCTGGCCGGCGTCGGGGGAACAGGCGGACCTGGAGGCGGCGGACTTCTACGACCTGCTGCTCAACCGGCTGTTCGCCGACCCACTGCTGCTGGGCCGGTACCCGGACGGCATCGGCGAGCTGATGCCGGGAGACGTCCAGGCGGACCTGAAGGTCATCGCGGAGCCGCTCGACTTCTACGGCGTCAACTACTACGCGCCGACCCGCGTGGGCGCCCCGCAGGGCACCGAGATCGAGTTCGGCGGGGTGAGCATGCCCGCCGAACTGCCCTTCTCGGTACGGCAGATCGACGGTGTGCCGACGACGGACTTCGGCTGGCCGGTGGTCCCCGAGGCCCTGACGGAGCTGCTCACCGGGTTCCGGGAACGGTACGGCGACCGGCTCCCGCCGATCGTCATCACCGAGAACGGCTGCTCGTACGAGGGCATCGACGACCAGGAGCGGATCGCCTACCTGGACGGCCACATCCGCGCCCTGCACCGGGCGGTCGAGGCGGGCGTGGACGTACGCGGGTACTTCGTCTGGTCGCTGCTCGACAACTTCGAGTGGGCCGAGGGATATGCGCGCCGGTTCGGCCTGGTGCACGTGAACTTCGAGGATTCCGCGGCGCTCACCAGGACCCCGAAGGCGTCCTACGGCTGGCTACGGGACGTGCTCCGGGCCCAGGGATGACGGCCGACGCCCTGGCCGATCCCACGCGGCGGGTCGGCCGGGGCCGGCCGACGGCGCCGGCGCTGGCCGACGTGGCGATCGGTGGTGTCGCTGCGCCGCCAGTCGACGAAGCGCTTCCGGCATCCGCTGGTCGGGCTGCGGCTGGTGGAACTGCAGGGCATGTCGCCCAGCTACCCGTAGGTACTCGTGGGTAGTTGAGGCCGGAAATCACCTTGCCGACCCTCGCCCCACGCGCATCAATGGAAACGACGGTTCCGAACGGACCGTCAGATTCAGCTCTCCCCCGCAGTGTGTCCGCATCCACCTGCCGAGCAATTCCCCAACCCCACTCGGAATTCCCCCACCTCGAAAGGGAGCGGATCCCATGAGACGAACGCGCATCGGAGCTGGTGCGACGCTGGTGGCCGGGGCCCTCGCGGTCACCGGACTGGCCTTCGCGCCCGCCGCCCTCGCCGTCGCCCCCGGCACCGCCACGATCACCGCCGACTGCGGCAGCTTCGGCGGCGGTGAGGCCACCCTCACCGCGACGCAGAACGGCACCGCCGCCACCATCACCGTGAACTCCTCCGCCATCACCGCGCCGATCGCGCTCGGGGAGGACTCGATCTCCTCGACGCTCACCCTGGTGAAGGCGAGCGGCGGCACCACCACCTTCACCGGCACGGAGAACCCGGCGATGGCCGCCGGCGACCCCGTCCAGGTCGGCCCGCTCAGCGGCACCGTCGCCTCCGGGGACAGCCTGGAGGCATTCGGCGGCTCGCTGAAGATGACCGTCTTCGGCATCACCATCACGTGCACGGCGGCCGGGCCGCAGTCGCCGGGCCCGTTCGTGTTCGACTGACGCGCGGACCGCGCCGACGGATGACCAGCGGGTGCGGTCCCGGCGCCCGGCGCTTACAGCGCGTCGGGACCGCGCTCGCCCGTGCGGACCCGTACGACCGTCTCGACGGGCAGCGCCCAGACCTTGCCGTCGCCGATCTTGCCGGTCTGGGCGGCCTTCACGATCGCGTCGATGACGTCGTCCGCCGCCGCGTCCTCGACGACGACCTCGATGCGGACCTTCGGCACCAGGTCGACCTGGTACTCGGCGCCGCGGTACACCTCGGTGTGGCCGCGCTGCCGGCCGTAGCCGCTCGCCTCGGTCACGGTCAGACCGTGCACGCCGAGTTCCTGGAGGGCGGTCTTGACCTCGTCGAGCCGGTACGGCTTGACGATCGCGGTGATGAGCTTCATGCCTGCTTCTTGACCTTCTGCGCGGCGGGGACGGACGAGGACACGGACGAGGTGACCGGGGCGCCGTGCCCCAGGACCCCGTGATCGTAGGCGCTCTCGGCGTGCACCGTAAGGTCCAGGCCGGTGTGCTCCTGCTCCTCGCTCGCCCGGAAGCCCATGGCCTTGTCGATGACCTTGCCGATCCCGTAGGTGACGAGGAAGGCGTACGCCGCCACGGCCACCACGGCCACCGCCTGCTTGCCGAGCTGCGCGAGTCCGCCGCCGTGCAGGAGTCCCTCGGGCCCGCCCGTCATCGTGGCCGTCGCGAAGACGCCGATCAGCAGGGTGCCGATGACACCGCCGACGAGGTGGACGCCGACGACGTCCAGGGAGTCGTCGTAGTTCAGCTTGAACTTCCAGCCGACCGCGTAGGAGCAGACGACGCCGGCGACCAGGCCGATGACGAGCGCGCCGAGCAGGGACACCGAGCCGCAGGACGGCGTGATGGCGACCAGGCCGGCGACCGCGCCGGACGCGGCGCCCAGGGTGGTGGGGTGGCCGTCGCGCTTCTGCTCGACGAGGAGCCAGCCGAGCAGGCCCGTGCAGCCGGCGGCGAGGGTGTTCAGGAAGACGGCCGCGGCCAGGCCGTTGGCGCCGAGGGCCGAGCCGGCGTTGAACCCGAACCAGCCGAACCACAGCAGACCGGCGCCGAGCACCACCATCGGCAGGTTGTGCGGCCGCATCGCGTCCTTCTTGAAGCCGAGCCGCGGGCCGAGGACCAGGCAGAGGGCGAGGCCGGAGGCGCCGGAGGTGATCTCGACGGGGAGGCCGCCGGCGAAGTCCAGAGCGCCGAGACGCTCCAGGATCCAGCCGCCCGGGCCCCAGGTCCAGTGGGCGACCGGAACGTATACGAGCAGCGCCCACACGGGCACGAAGACCATCCAGGCCCCGAACTTCGCCCGGTCCGCGACCGCACCGCTGACCAGGGCGGCGGTGATGATCGCGAAGGTGAGCTGGAAGGTGGCGAACAGGAGGGTGGGGACGGTGCCCTGGACGCTGTCCGGACCAAGGCCGGACATGCCGGCGAGACCGAGCCCGCCGATGAGACCGCCGAACGCGTCGTCCCCGAAGGCGAGGGAGTAACCGCACGCCAGCCACACGATCGTGACCAGGGCGATGGACACGAAGCTCATCATCAGCATGTTGAGGACGCTCTTGGTGCGGACCATGCCGCCGTAGAAGAGGGCCAGGCCCGGGGTCATCAGCAGGACGAGGGCGGTGGCGGCGAGCAGCCAGGCGGTGTCGCCGGTGTCGACGCCTGCGGCGGCGAGGGTCACTGTCGTCACGGTCGTCTCCAACGGTGCGGGGGCTCGTCAGAGGGTCACCGCAGTGCGTTTCCGGTTGCGTACGGGTGTGTTTCCGTGACGTTTCGTTGCGCGGGGGTTTCCGGAAGCTCACCGCGCGGGCGGCGCTCGGTCGGGTGTGCGGCACGGCTCTGTGGATCAGGGAGAATGGGCGCCATGAGCGTTCGCAGTCAGTCATCCGAGCCGTCCGAGGCCCCCCACCGCGCGGGCTTCGCCTGCTTCGTGGGCCGCCCCAACGCGGGCAAGTCCACGCTTACGAACGCTCTGGTCGGCCAGAAGGTGGCGATCACCGCGAACCAGCCGCAGACGACGCGGCACACGGTGCGGGGCATCGTGCACCGGCCCGACGCCCAGCTGATCCTGGTCGACACCCCCGGTCTGCACAAGCCGCGCACGCTCCTGGGCGAGCGCCTGAACGACGTCGTACGCACCACATGGGCCGAGGTCGACGTGATCGGCTTCTGCCTGCCCGCGAACGAGAAGCTCGGGCCCGGTGACCGCTTCATCGCGAAGGAACTGGCGTCGATCAAGAAGACGCCGAAGATCGCGATCGTCACGAAGACCGACCTGGTGGACGGCAAGACCCTGGCCGAGCAGCTCATCGCGATCGACCAGCTCGGCAAGGAGCTGGACTTCGAGTGGGCGGAGATCGTGCCCGTCTCGGCGGTCGGCGACAAGCAGGTGGACCTGCTGGCCGACCTGATCGTCCCGCTCCTCCCGGAGGGTCCCGCCCTCTACCCCGAGGGCGACCTCACCGACGAGCCCGAGCAGGTCATGATCGCCGAGCTCATCCGCGAGGCCGCCCTGGAGGGCGTCCGCGACGAGCTCCCGCACTCCATCGCCGTCGTGGTCGAGGAGATGCTCCCCCGCGAGGACCGCCCCGCCGACAAGCCCCTCCTCGACATCCACGCCTTCGTCTACATCGAGCGCCCCAGCCAGAAGGGCATCGTCATCGGCCCCAAGGGCAAGCGCCTGAAGGAGGTCGGCATCAAGTCCCGCAAGCAGATCGAGGCGCTGCTGGGGACGCCGGTCTTCCTCGACCTGCACGTGAAGGTGGCGAAGGACTGGCAGCGCGATCCTCGGCAGCTGCGGAAACTGGGCTTCTGAGGATCTCCTCGCTCTGCGAGAACCTCCCGGGGAAAAGCCCTACGGCGTTGTCAGTCCCCCGGCGTACCCTGGAATTCGCCAGGCCGCCCCTGTGGCGGACGAGTCGTTTCGAGGAGGACGAGCAAGGCCTACAGAGCCGGCCCATGACTCAGACACCCACAGCTCACACACCCGCGCAGGGGCAGGCGAGAGCACAGTTCACCGTCCCCGCCCAGCACCCCATGGTGACCGTGCTGGGGTCCGGCGACTCCCTGCTGCGCGTGATCGAGAGGGCCTTCCCGGCGGCCGACATCCACGTCCGGGGAAACGAGATCAGCGCGATCGGCGACGCCGCTGAAGTCGCCCTCATCCAGCGCCTGTTCGACGAGATGATGCTGGTGCTCCGCACCGGACAGCCGATGACGGAGGACGCAGTGGAACGCTCGATCGCCATGCTCAGAGCGAGTGAGACCGGGGAGGGACCGGAGGAGACCCCGGCCGAGGTCCTCACCCAGAACATCCTCTCCTCCCGCGGCCGCACGATCCGCCCCAAGACGCTCAACCAGAAGCGGTACGTCGACGCGATCGACAAGCACACCATCGTCTTCGGTATCGGCCCCGCCGGTACCGGCAAGACCTACCTGGCCATGGCCAAGGCGGTGCAGGCCCTGCAGTCCAAGCAGGTCAACCGCATCATCCTGACCCGGCCGGCGGTCGAGGCGGGCGAGCGGCTCGGATTCCTGCCGGGCACGCTGTACGAGAAGATCGACCCGTACCTGCGGCCGCTGTACGACGCGCTGCACGACATGCTCGACCCGGACTCCATCCCGAGGCTCATGGCCGCCGGGACCATCGAGGTCGCGCCGCTGGCGTACATGCGTGGCAGGACCCTGAACGACGCCTTCATCATTCTCGACGAGGCCCAGAACACCAGCCCCGAGCAGATGAAGATGTTCCTCACCCGCCTCGGCTTCGACTCGAAGATCGTCATCACCGGTGACGTGACCCAGGTCGACCTCCCGGACGGCACCAAGTCCGGTCTGCGGCAGGTGCAGGACATCCTGGACGGCGTCGAGGACGTCCACTTCTCCCGGCTGTCCTCGCACGATGTCGTCCGGCACAAGCTGGTGGGCCGTATCGTCGACGCGTACGAGGTGTACGACAGCAAGCACGGCACCCAGAACGGCTCGCACAAGGGCCGCGGCGGCAAGGCCGGGCACAAGGGGAAGTAGAGAACACGCACGACCATGTCGATCGACGTCAACAACGAGTCCGGAACCGAGGTCGACGAGCAGGCGATCCTCGACATCGCCCGCTACGCGCTCGCGCGGATGCGCATCCACCCGCTCTCCGAGCTCTCGGTGATCGTCGTGGACGCCGACGCCATGGAGCAGTTGCACATCCAGTGGATGGACCTGCCGGGCCCGACGGATGTCATGTCCTTCCCGATGGACGAGCTGCGGCCCCCGTCCAAGGACGACGACGAGCCTCCGCAGGGGCTCCTCGGTGACATCGTCCTGTGCCCGGAGGTCGCCGCGAAGCAGGGCGCGGAGGCGCCCACGCAGCACTCCATGGACGAGGAGCTCCAACTGCTCACCGTCCATGGCGTGCTGCACCTGCTGGGGTACGACCACGAGGAGCCCGACGAGAAGGCCGAGATGTTCGGCCTCCAGGCCGCCATCGTGGACGGCTGGCGCACGGAGAAGGGGATGACAGGTCCCTCCCCGGCGCCGACCGTGTCATGAGCCTCCCCCTCGTCGCCGGCGCGATCGCCCTGGTGGTCGTCGCGTGGCTCGCCGCCTGTGCGGAGGCGGGCCTGGCACGGGTCTCCAGCTTCCGCGCCGAGGAGGCCGTACGCGGTGGCCGGCGCGGCAGCGAGAAGCTCGCGCTCGTCGCCGCCGATCCGACGCGCTATCTGAACGTGGCGCTGCTGGTGCGCGTGGCGTGCGAGATGGCGGCGGCCGCGCTCGTCACGTACGCCTGCCTGCGGGAGTTCGCCAGCACGACCGAGGCGCTGCTGGTCGCCATAGCGGTCATGGTCCTGGTGTCGTATGTCGCCGTGGGCGTCTCGCCGCGCACCATCGGCCGCCAGCATCCGCTGAACACGGCGACGGCGGCGGCGTACGTGTTGCTGCCGCTCGCGCGGATCATGGGCCCGATCCCCTATCTGCTGATCCTCATCGGCAACGCCCTCACGCCCGGCAAGGGCTTCCGCCGTGGCCCCTTCGCCTCCGAGGCGGAGCTGCGGGCGCTGGTCGACCTCGCCGAGAAGGAGTCGTTGATCGAGGACGACGAGCGCCGCATGGTGCACTCGGTCTTCGAGCTGGGCGACACGCTGGTGCGCGAGGTCATGGTCCCGCGCACCGACCTGGTGGTGATCGAGCGCTACAAGACGATCCGCCAGGCCCTCACCCTCGCCCTGCGGTCCGGTTTCTCCCGGATCCCGGTCGTCGGGGAGAGCGAGGACGACGTGGTCGGGATCGTGTATCTGAAGGACCTGGCCCGCAAGACGCACATCAGCCGGGACGCGGAGAGCGAGCTGGTGTCGACGGCGATGCGGCCCGCGTTCTTCGTGCCCGACACCAAGAACGCCGGTGACCTGCTGCGCGAGATGCAGAAGGAGCGCAATCACGTCGCCGTCGTCATCGACGAGTACGGCGGCACCGCCGGGATCGTCACGATCGAGGACATCCTCGAGGAGATCGTCGGCGAGATCACCGACGAGTACGACCGTGAGCTGCCGCCGGTGGAGGCGCTGGGCGAGGACCGCTACCGGGTCACGGCCCGCCTGGACATCACCGACCTGGGCGAGCTGTACGGCCTGGACGAGTACGACGACGAGGACGTGGAGACGGTCGGCGGTCTGCTGGCGAAGGCCCTCGGCCGGGTGCCGATCGCCGGGGCGTCGTCGGTGGTCGACCTGCCGGACGGCCGCGAGCTGCGGCTGACGGCGGAGGCGGCGGCCGGCCGCCGGAACAAGATCGTGACGGTGCTGGTCGAGCCGGTGGCTCCGGTGCCGGCACCGGAGGATCAGGAGGCGAAGGCGGAGTGAGCCCCGAGGAGTTGCGCGCGTTCTGCCTGTCGTTCAACGCGGCGGTCGAGGACTTCCCCTTCAGCCCGGAGATCTCCGTCTTCAAGGTCCAGGGCAAGATCTTCGCCCTGAGCTGGACGGACGCCCGCCCCCTGAAGGTCAACCTCAAATGCGACCCGGAGGACGCGATCCGGCTGCGCGGCGAATATCCCGGCCTGATCAGTCCCGGCTACCACATGAGCAAGCGGCACTGGAACACGGTGACGGTCGACGGCGGGCTCCCGGACCGCCTCGTGCGGGAGCTCATCGAGGACTCGTACGACCTGGTCGTGGCCGGTCTGCCGAGAGCCGACCGGCTTCGCCTCGACCGCGCCTGAGCCGTCCCACAGCCGTGTGACGTCCGCGCGCCGCACGGGTGGGGGCGGCCCTCGCGACCGACCGGTGTGCTGACCGTCGGTCGCGGGGGACGCCCCCTCGGGCCCACCCCCGTCAGGCCCGCGTCTTCCTTGCGCCGCGGGACGCCGTGCCGAGTCCCAGCGCGACCAGTGCGGCCGTGGCCAGGACGATCGCCGCGTTCAGGGCCATCACCGTGCGGGTGCCGGACAGCAGGTCGCCGGAGGTCGTCGCGAGGACGCCCAGCAGCGGGATGCCGATCGTGATGCCGACCTGCTGGGTCGAGGTCACCAGGCCGGTGGCCAGGCCCTGTTCCTCGTCGGGGACGCCGGAGGTGACCGTCAGGCCGTAGGAGATGATCGCGCCCAGGTGGAACATGCTCGCCAGCGAGACGGCGGCCGTGGCCAGCCAGACCGACCAGGTGTGCGCGTTCAGCAGGACCAGGGCGGCCACGAAGGCGCCCTGACCCGTGAGCGAGACGACCAGGGTGCGGCGCGCGCCGAGACGGCTGACGCACCGCGGGGTGAGCGAGCCGGCGATCACCGACACCACGCCCTGGACGCCGAAGACCAGGCCCGTCTCCCAGGCCGACAGGCGCAGGGTCTCCTGGAGGTACAGGGTGAGGACGAAGACCACCGTCGACATCATCGAGAAGGTGACCAGGCCGCCCAGGTTGCCCCACGCCACCGTGCGGCGGCGCAGCATGGGCAGGGAGACCAGGGGTGCCTCGGTGCGGGACTCGACGACCGCGAAGGCCGTGAGGAGCGCGAGGCCCGCGATCAGGGTCGCGATGACGTCGGTGCGGCCGAAGCCGTGGTCGGCGGCCGTCGTCAGGGCGTAGATCAGGGACAGCAGACCGCCGGTGACGGTGATCGCGCCGGGCACGTCGAGGTGCGGGCGCTGCGGGGTGCGGGACTCGGGCAGCAGGCCGGGCGCGAGCGGCAGCACGACCAGCGCGAAGATCGCGAGCAGGGCCATGGTGGAGCGCCAGCCGAGGGCGTCGGTCAGGACGCCGCCCGCGACGACGCCGATGGTGAAGCCGAGGGACATCAGTGTCCCGGAGATGCCGAGGGCGCGGTTGCGGGCGGGGCCCTCCGCGAAGGTGGTCGTCAGCAAGGACATGCCCGTCGGCACGATGACCGCCGCGCCGAGGCCCTGGAGGGCGCGTCCGGCGAGGAAGGACGCCGGGTCCCAGGCGAAGGTCGCGAGCACGGAGGCCGCGGCGAACAGGGCGAGGCCGGTGAGGAACAGCTTGCGGCGGCCGTAGAGGTCGCCGACGCGGCCGAAGAGGAGCAGGAAGCCGCCGGACGGCAGCGCGAACGCCGTGACCGCCCATTGCAGCGCCGACGGGCTCATGCCGAGGTCGGCGCCGAGGACGGGCAGGGCGACGTTCAGGACGGAGAAGTCCAGCGCGACCATGAACTGGGCCGCGCACAGGACGAACAGGACGAGTTTGTCGCGCGTCGACAACCGGGGGGTGTCGGGCGGTGGGGTCGTGGTGGGACCGGAAGCGGTGGTCGCGGGGGAACTGGTGGTGTCGATCGCCATGCCCAAGAGACTGCGGGCGCCGGAATAGCCGTGGGAAGCGGGAAGTTGTGCTGGTGGTGGCACCACCAGCCAACAGGACGAGGGGGATCCGTACGTGTCCCAGGGCACGCTGAAGAGTCAACGCCGGTATGAGCTGCGCGAGTTCCTGATGAGCAGGCGGGCCCGGGTGACACCGGCCGAGGCGGGCCTGCCGGACGGCGGAGCGCGGCGCCGTACGCCGGGACTGCGGCGCGAGGAGGTCGCCGTGCTCGCCGGGGTGGGCGCGTCCTGGTACCAGTGGCTGGAGCAGGGGCGGGACATCTCGGTGTCGCCGCAGGTGCTGGACTCGGTGGCCCGGGTGCTGCGGCTGAGCAACGCCGAGCGGCGGCATCTGTATCTGCTGGCCGGGCTGAACCCGCCCGCGCCCGAAGTGGCGCCCGAGAAGCGGGACATGTGCGAGGGGCTGCGGCGGCTGATCGACGCGTGGATGCCGTATCCGGCGCACATCATGGACCGGTACTACAACGGCGTGCTGTACAACGACGCGGCGGCGACGGTGCTCGGCATACGGCCGGGCAAGCGGTGGAACTGCCTGATCGACTTCTTCACGGATCCGATGTACCGGTCGCGGTCGAGGAGCTGGGAGCAGAACGCCCGTACGGTCGTGGCGCAGTTCCGCGCGGTGTGCTCGGCCTCGCCGGACGACGAGGGGTTCCAGGCCGTGCTGGCCGAGGCGCGGGCGTCCAGTCCGGAGTTCACCGAGCTGTGGGAGCGGCGGGACATCGAGGACGCCGGGCAGATCCGCAAGGAGCTGGACCATCCGCTGGTCGGGCTGTTGTGCCTGGAGTCGAGCGTGATGCAGATGCCGGTGCGGCCCGATCTGTCGATCGTCCTGCACACGCCGCTGGACGAGGCGAACACGGCGGCCAAGCTGCAGTGGCTGGCGTCGCCGGAGGGGCGGCGCGGGGCGATGTACCCCGTGGCCGGTTAGGCGGGGCGGCGCTCCGTATGCTCAAGGTCATGACCGACAACAGCGCGCTGGACCCCGAGGACCGCAAGATCGTCACCCTGGCCCGTTCCGCCCGGGCCCGCAACGGCGTGCCCGAGGGCGCGGCCGTACGGGACGAGACCGGCCGTACGTATGTCGCCGGGACCGTCGCCCTGGACTCCCTGAAGCTGAGCGCGCTGCGGACGGCGGTGGCGATGGCGGTGGCATCCGGGGCTACGTCGCTGGAGGCGGCGGTGGTGGTGACGGAGGCCGAGGGCGCCTCGGACGAGGACCGGGCGGCGGTACGGGACCTCGGCGGACCGCAGACTCCGGTGCTCGTGGCGGGGCCCGACGGGACGGTGCGTACGACGGTGACGGCGGGCTGAGGCCCGGGGCGGGCCGCCGCCAGGGCGCTCAGGTACGGCGCTCAGGTCCGGCGCTCAGGTCCGGGCCGCCGCGGTGATGTGGCTGAGGACGCACAGCCAGCGGTCGTCCCGCCGTACGAAGACATCGGTCGTCCACTCGTCGGCGTCGAAGCGCTCGCCCCGGTAGTGGGCCGTGTTCGTCACCCGCGCCGTCACCACCGCGGCGTCGCCGTGCACCCGGATCCTGGGCTCGCCGACGAGCTGGAACGCCGAGTGGGTCAGGTCGCCGGACTCGACGAACGCGAGGAACCGCTCCCTGGTGGAGATGCCCGACTCGGAGACGATGACCCAGTCGTCGGCCATGAACTCGGCGATCCGGGCAGCGTCGTTGGAGACCATCGCCGCCGCCCAGTCGTGTGCGGTGGCGGCGAGTCCGGCCGTGCCTGCATCGTCGCTCATGGCCGGATGGTAACCAGAGCGGGCCGCCCCGGCGCCCGGGGAACGTCCGACGGGCGAGTGTCAGTGCCGGGTGTCACGCTGAGGTCATACCGGTCTGCGAAAGGGCATCGTCATGATCACCACTGACCTCACCCCCGGCGCCCCCTGCTGGCTCGACCTCGGCACCCCCGACGTCCCGGCCGCCGCGTCCTTCTACGGCTCGGTGCTCGGCTGGGAGTACGAGTCCATGGGCGCGGCGGATGACTTCGAGGGCGGGATGTTCAAGAAGGACGGCAAGACCGTCGCCGGGCTCGGCAAGCTCACCGAGGAGGGCGCGCGCTCGGCGTGGATGATCTACTACATGGTCACCGACGCCGACGCCACGACCCAGGCCGTGGAGCGCGCGGGCGGCACGGTGCGGGTGGCGCCGATGGACCTCGACGACTGGGGCCGGATGGCCCAGTACAGCGATCCGCTGGGCGGCCAGTTCGCCGTCTGGCAGCCGGGGAAGAACTCGGGCTTCGAGCTGGCGGACGAGGTGGGCTCGCTGTCGTGGACCGAGCTGTACACGAGCGATGCCGCGGGCGCGAAGGAGTTCTACGGCGGTCTGTTCGGCTGGCAGTTCAGTGACATGCCGCTGCCGGGCGGCGGCGGCACGTACACGCTGATCACGCCCGCCGGGCAGCCCGAGGAGCGCATGCAGGGCGGCCTGATGGAGCTGCCGAAGGAGAACCTCGCGCTGGCGGACGGGCGACCGTACTGGCACCCGGTCTTCAACGTCACCGACTGCGACGCCGCGGTCGGTGAGGTCACCGGGAACGGCGGCAGCGTGCAGATGGGTCCGGAGGACGCGGAGGGCGTCGGCCGGCTGGCCGTGTGCCTCGACCCGTCGAACGCGGACTTCGTGGTGCTCACCCCGGCCACTCCGAGCTGAGCCGGCGAGGCGGTGTCGCCGCGGTCATCACGTCGGCCGAGTCATCACGCCGGCCGAGTCGTCACGCCGACCGTCTGAACCCGATCGTCGGCACCGCCCGCCGCAGCGGCCACGGCCTCGCCGACTCCGCCTCCTCCGGCACCACGTCCGCCAGGAACGCGTACCGGCGCAGGGCCTCGGGGTCCTGCCGGTCCAGGGACTGCACCTTGCGCCACCAGGCGCCGATCTCGGCCCAGCAGGGTGCCGAGAGGGAGCCGCCGAACTCCTGGACGGAGAGGGCCGCCGTGAGGCCGGCGAAGGCGAGGCGGTCGGCCAGCGGCCAGTCCGCGAGCGTCCCGGCGACGAAGCCGGCCACGAACACGTCCCCGGCGCCGGTCGGGTCCAGGGCCTCCACGGCGATCGCGGGAACCACGGCCGTCTCCCCGGTCCGGCCGTCCACCGCGTACGCCCCCTCCGCGCCCAGGGTGACCACCGCGACCGGGACATGGGCGGTCAGGGCGTGGGCCGCGTCGCGGGGGCAGTCGGCGCCCGTGTACCGCATCGCCTCCTGCGCGTTCGGCAGGAAGGCCTCGCAGTGCTCCAGGTCGGCCAGCCCCGCCAGGTCCCACGCTCCGGTGTCGTCCCAGCCGACGTCGGCGAAGATGCGGGTGCCCTTGCTCGCGGCCTGCGCGATCCAGGGGGCCCGCTTGCCCGGCACCAGGGAGGCCACGGCGGCACGCGCGCGGGGCGGGCAGTCGGGCGCCGGCTCCTCCGGGGGCGGCTCATGGCCGTGGGAGACCATCGTGCGCTCCCCCTCGTACGCCATGGAGACCGTGACCGGCGAGTGCCAGCCGGGCACCGTGCGCGACGGTGTGAGGTCGATGCCCTCGCCGTGCTCCAGCGCGTCCCAGCAGTACTCGCCGTAGTGGTCGTCTCCGAAGGCCGCCGCGAGCGATGTCCTGAGGCCGAGGCGGGCCAGGGCCGTCGCCATGTTCGCCACGCCGCCGGGGCTCGACCCCATGCCGCGCGCCCAGGACTCGGTGCCGCGCACCGGGGCCGAGTCGAGGCCGGTGAAGATGATGTCGAGGAAGACCGTGCCCGTGAGATACACGTCCCAGGGCGGGTCGGCGGGCGTACGCAGTCCGGCGAGGGGGTCGACCTGGGCCCGGCGGTAGGGCCCCGCTGTCCTGGACGACGGGCCCTGGGGCGAGGGTCCCCTTCCGGTGGGCGCGGTGGGCGTGGTCACGGTGCGCTCCCTGACGTGGTGCTGATCTGGCCAGTGTGCACCACGCCACCGACAACGCCACCGCGATCGTGCGGAAGCACCCGGTCCGGGCGGTCGGCGGGTCCTACCAGCGAGGTACCGACGGCGGGACCCAGCCGGGGTCGGCGACGCGCATCGCGGCCGCGTCGTCGCGGTCCCGGAGCGAGCCGTCGTCATCCAGCCACCGCCGGTGCAGCGCCGCCAGCCGGTCCCGGTCCAGCTCGACGCCGAGGCCGGGCGCGTCCGGCACGGCGACCTTGCCGCCGTCGAAGGCGAGGCGCTCGGTGAGGACGTCCTCGGACTGCCAGGGGTAGTGGGAGTCGCAGGCGTGGTGGAGGTCCGGGACGGTCGACGCCACGTGGGTCATCGCGGCGAGCGAGATGCCCAGATGGGTGTTGGAGTGCATGGACACCCCGACGCCGAAGGTGCGGCAGACCGCCGCCAGCCGCTGGGTGTTGCGCAGCCCGCCCCAGTAGTGGTGATCGGAGAGGACGACCTGGACGGCGTCCTTGGTGAACGCCTCCTTGATCTCCGCGAACGTCGTCACGCACATGTTGGTCGCCAGCGGCACGTCGGTCCGCGCGGCGACCTCGGCCATGGCGGCCGTACCGAGGGTCGGGTCCTCCAGGTACTCCAGGACGTTCCCGAGCTCCCGCGCGACCTTCAGCGAGGTCTCCACGGACCAGGCTCCGTTGGGGTCCAGCCGCAGGGGGTGCCCGGGGAAGGCGTCCGCGAGCGCCCGTACGGCGGCGATCTCCTCGTGCGGCGGGAAGACACCGCCCTTGAGCTTGAAGGAGGTGAACCCGTACCGCTCCGTGAACCTCCGCGCCTGCTCGACGACCCCGGCCGGGTCGACGGCGGCGCCCCAGTCGTCCTTCTCGGCGCGGACGCCCGCCGGATGGCCGGCCCACTTGTAGAACAGGTACGCGCTGTACTCGACCGAGTCCCGCACCTTTCCGCCGAGCAGCGTGTGCACGGGCAGTCCGAGCGCCTTGCCGAGGGCGTCGAGGCAGGCGACCTCGAAGCCGGAGACGACGGACAGCCGCAGCTTGTCGGCGGTCTGGACGCCGCGCAGCCCGCCGACGTCGACCTGCCCGGACACCCGGGACCGGTCGACGGCCACCTCGTCGGCGACCACGAACAGGCCGTTGACATCACCGACTTGACGCCCGACCAGCCGCTCGGCGAACGGCCGGGCGAGTTCCAGGTACTTGGTGTCGCCGTAGGTCTCGCCGACCCCGGTGATCCCGTCGGCCGTCTCGACCTCCACGATCAGGCGGGGTGTGTAGGGCTGGTGGACACCCTGGGTGTTCAGCAGCGGCGGGTCGGCGACCAGGATCGGCGTCAGGCGGACATCCGTGATCGTGAGGTTCACAGGGCGGCTCCCACGAGGTCGAGGCCGCCGGCGAGCAGGGCCCGCAGCTCGGCCAGGTCGGCGGCCGACGGGTCGGTGAGCGGGGCGCGTACGGGGCCGACCGGGCGGCCGCGCAGCCGGGCCGCCGCCTTCACCAGGGACACGGCGTATCCGGGTACCCGGTCGCGCAGTTCGACGAGCGGGACGTAGAAGTCGCGCAGCAGCTTGTCGACGGTGCCGTGGTCGTCGCTTTGGAGGGCGGTGAAGAAGGCGTTCGCGATCTCGGGGGCGAAGGCGTGGACGGCGGAGGAGTAGGCGGGGACGCCGACGGTGGCGTAGGGGCGGGCCTGGATCTCGGCGGTGGCGGCGCCGTTGAAGAAGAGGAAGTCCTCGGGGGCGGCGAGAGTGAGGCGCTGGAGGCGGTCGAGGTCGCTGTGACCGTCCTTGAGGCCGATGACGTTCGGGATGCGGGCGATGCGCCGCAACGAGTCGGCGGTGTAGGCGACTTGGCCGCGCTGGTAGGCGATGAGAGGAAGGCGGGTGCGGGCCGCGAGGTGCTCCAGCTGGGCGACCAGGCCGTCCTGCGGGGCGGCGACGAGGTAGTGCGGCAGGACGAGGAGGGCGTCGGCGCCGGACTCCTCGGCGAGGCGCGCGAACCGGGCGGCCTGCGCCCAGCCGTAGCCGGCCCCGGCGACGACGGGGGCGCGCCCGCCGGACTCCTCGACGGCGATCGAGACGACGCGCCGGTACTCGTCCTCGTCCAGCGAGAAGAACTCGCCGGTGCCGCAGGCGGGGAAGAGGGCGCCGGGGGCGGTGGCGAGCTGGGCGGCGACATGGGTGCGAAAGCCGTCCGGGTCCAGTGAGCCGTCCTCGTGGAAGCTCGTGAGCGGGAAGGACAGCACTCCTCGTGCCATGCCGTCCCGCAACCGCCGGGCCGTGTCCGTATCGAGGCTCACCCGCGCTATCTCCCCATGTAGATATCATCCATGTATGAAAATGGAGGTTAGATACGCGAACCGTGACCGTCAATGCCCCGGTCGTTCCGATTACGATCGGCCCATGTCGGAGACAGGCGGCGTCCGCGAGGTGAAGTCCGCGGCGCGCACGGTCGAGTTGCTGGAGCTGCTCGCCGCGCGCGGCGACCGCCCGGCACGCCTCCAGGAGCTGGCCGACGAGCTCCAGGTCCCGCGCAGCTCCATGTACGCGCTGCTCCAGACCCTGATCTCACGGGGCTGGGTCCGCACGGACGTCACCGGCTCGCTCTACGGCATCGGCATCCACGCCCTGCTCACCGGCACCACCTACCTCGACTCCGACCCGCGGGTGCGCGTGGTGCGCCCGTATCTCGACGAGGCGTCCGAGGCGCTGGGCGAGACGATCCACATGGGGCGTCTCGACGGCCGCGACGTGGCCTACCTGGCCACGCGCGAGTCGCACGAGTACCTCAGGACGATCAGCCGGGTCGGCCGGCGTCTCCCGGCGCACGCCGGAGCCCTGGGCAAGGCGCTGCTCGCCGAGCGTCCGGACGACGACCTCCCCGAAGGCCCCTACCGAGCCCTCACCCCCAACTCCCACACCACCCGGGACTCCCTGGCGGCGGACCTCGCCGCGGTGCGGGCGCGCGGCTACTCGGTCGACCGCGAGGAGGGCGTCCTCGGCATCGTGGGCTTCGGCTTCGCCCTGCGCTACGACGTCCCGGCCCAGGACGCGATCAGCTGCTCGGTGCCGGTGGCCCGGCTGTCGGCGAGGCACGAGGAGCGGATCGTCGCGGTGATGCGGGAGATCAGGGCGAAGATCGAGGCGACGGTTCCCGGCGGGGGCGGCTCGGTGCACTGGCGCAAGTGAGGGCGCCTTCTACCCGCCTTTCACCACCCCAAACGGAACGTGCCTCAGATCACACCGCTCGAACTTCTTCACGGCTCCCCCCGCTTGATACAAATTCTCCGCGCGTTCCTGTCCGTCGACGGCTTGCGCCCCTCCCCCTCCTGAGCCGCTTCTCTCGCATGCCCTGGGAACGCCCGTGTTCGCCCCCCGCACCACCCCCTGGCCCCTCGTCGCCCTTTTCACGGCCGGGTACCTCGCCCCGTATCTGCTGCCGACGATCGTCGGCAGGCTCGACTCCGGGCTTGCGCTGTCCCCCACCCAGGCGGGCGCCGTCGGCAGCGCGCTGCTGCTGAGTTCGGCGTCGGCCGGGTTCCTGCTGGCGGCGCGGGTCGAGCGGATCGGCGCGCGGCGGCTGGCCCGGACCGGGCTCATCCTGGCCGTTCTCGGCTACGGCGCCGCGGCGTGCGCGCACCCCGTACCGGCCGTCGTCCTGGGCGTGCTCGTCGGCGGCCTCGGATCCGGTACGGCCACCGCGGTCGCCGCCACCCGTATCGCCGCCCAGCCTGACCCCCACCGGGCCACCACGCTCGGCCTGCTCTGCGTCTCCGCCCTCGCGGGCGCCGTCTATCTGACGGTCCCCCACCTCGGCCCCGGGCATGGCCTGCCGCTCGCGGCGATCGCCCTCACCGCGCTCGCCGTCTGGCCGTCGACGGCCCGGCTCCCCGCCGGTGCCGCCTCGCGACCGGGCTGGGACAGCTCCCGCCTCCCCCGGCGCCGCCCCGGCCTGACCCTCGCCGCCTGCATGCTGTGCTGGTCCCTCGCCCAGAACTCCCTGTGGGGCGTCAGCGGCCGGATCGGCCTGACGCAGGCGCAGTTGACGGAGGCCACGGTCGGCGCGGTGTTCGCCGTGGCGCTCGGCGCCGGGCTGCTCGGCGTCACCGGGGCGGGCGCGCTCGGCCCGCGTCTCGGTCGCGCACTGCCCATCGGCGCGGGCACGGTCCTCATCGCGGCCTGCATCGCGCTCAGCGCCTCCGCCACCGACCTGGCGACCTTCGCGACCGGCGAGATCGCCTGGAACACGCTCTACCCGATCGTCCTGTCGTACGTCATCGGCCTGGCCGCCTCCCTCGACGCGCGCGGTCGCTGGGCGGTGCTCGTCGGCTCGGCGTCGTCGCTGGGCACTGCGGCGGGCCCGCTGACCGGGAGCCTGCTGTCGGCGCAGGCCGGGTTCCCCGTCATGGGCGCGGTCCTGGCCGTCGGGCTGCTGGTCGTCGCCGTGCCGATGACGGCGGTGGCGCTGGGCCGCGGGCAGGAGGCGAGCGTCGTGGGGGTCGCGCAGAGCGTGGAAAGCGGGGAGACCGTCGAGGTCGTCGTGGAGGTCGTCGAGATCCCCCTGGACACCGCCGACGCCACCCCGGCCGCCCCCGAACGCCTCACCCCCGCCACATGAACGGCCACACGAACGGCCACACGAACGGCTACGTGAACTCGTAGGTCTCCACCTCGGCCAGATACCGGGCTCGCAACTCCTCGTCGTCCTCCAGGAAGGAGGCGAGGAACGAGTTGCGGGCCAGCTCGCGCAGCCGCTCGTCGGTCAGGCCGAGGGTGCGGCGTACGGCGTCGAAGTTGTCGCCGGCGTACCCGCCGAAGTAGGCCGGGTCGTCGGAGTTGACCGTGCACATCAGCCCGGCGGCGAGCATCGCGGGCAGCGGGTGGTCGGCGAGGGTGTCGACGGTGCGCAGCCGCACGTTCGAGAGCGGACACAGCGTCAGCGGTACCCGCTCCCGCACGAGCCGCTCGACCAGCACCGGGTCCTCCACGCACCGCAGCCCGTGGTCGACGCGCTCGACGCCGAGGACGTCGAGGGCCTCGGTGATGTAGGCGGGCGGCCCCTCCTCGCCGGCGTGCGCGACGCGCCGCAGCCCGAGCGCGGCGGCGGCCTCGTAGACCTCGCGGAACTTCACGGGCGGGTGGCCGACCTCGGCCGAGTCCAGGCCGACGCCGGTGATCCGGTCGAGGTACGGCTCGGCGGCCCGCAGCGTCTCCATGGCCGACTCGGCGGAGTCGTCGCGCAGGAAGCACATGATGAGCCGGGTCGAGACACCGTGCTCCGTCTCACTGCTGCCCAGCGCCCGCCACAGCCCCTCGACGACCGTGCCCAGCTCCAGACCCCGCTTGGTGTGCGCCTGCGGGTCGAAGAAGATCTCCGCGTGCCGCACGCCCTGGGCGGCGGCGCGGGCGAGGTAGGCGTTCGCGAGGTCCGCGAAGTCCCGCTCGGTGCGCAGGACGGCCATGAGCTCGTAGTACAGGTTCAGGAAGGACTGCAGGTCCTCGAACCGGTAGGCCTCGCGGAGCTGGTCGGTGTCGGCGTAGGGCAGCTCGACGCGGTTGCGGGCGGCCAGCTCGAAGGCGAGTTCGGGTTCGAGGGTGCCTTCGATATGGAGGTGCAGTTCAGCTTTCGGCAGGGACATCAAAGCATCGTACGGCGGTGTCACCGACGTTTCGGTAGCGGCACCCGCAGCAGGTCGTGCGCGACGGTCAGCTCCCCGTCGAAACCGGCGTCCCGCGCCTGCCGCTCGAACTCGTCCGGCTCGGTGTAGCGCTGGCTGAAGTGGGTGAGCACGAGATGCCGTACGCCGCACTCGTGCGCCACGCGCGCGGCCTGACCGGCGGTCAGATGCCCGTGCTCGGCGGCGAGTCCGGCGTCCTCGTCCAGGAAGGTGGACTCGATGACGAGCATGTCGCAGCCCTCGGCGAGGGAGTACACCCCGTCACACAGCCGGGTGTCCATGACGAACGCGAACCGCTGCCCGCGCCGGATCTCGCTCACGTCCTGGAGCAGGACCCCGTCGAGCGCCCCCTCGCGTTGGATCCGCCCGACGTCCGGTCCCTTGATGCCGTGCGCGGCGAGCCGTTCGGGCAGCATGCGGCGCCCGTCGGGCTCGACTAGGCGGTAGCCGTACGACTCGACGGGATGGGACAGCCGAGCGGCCTGAAGCGTGTAGCCACCGGTGTCGGCGAGCACGCCGTCGGCGTCGACCGGTGCCTGGATGAGGGCGACGGTCTCGCGGTAGGCGGTGGCGTAACGCAGCCGGTCGAAGAACCGCTGCCCGGAACGCGGATAGTGGGCGGTGACGGGGTGCGGGACCTTGTCGAGGTTGATCCGCTGGATGACCCCGGCGAGTCCGAGTGAGTGGTCGCCGTGGAAGTGGGTGACGCAGATGCGGTTCAGGTCGTGCGCGGCGACCCCGGCGCGCAGCATCTGCCGCTGGGTGCCCTCGCCGGGGTCGAAGAGGATCCCCTCCCCGTCCCACCGCAGCAGATACCCGTTGTGGTTCCGGTGCCGGGTCGGGACCTGGCTCGCGGTCCCGAGGACCACCAATTCACGTACGGACACGGCGGCTTCGGCTTATCCGGGGGGCCACTCGAGGCCACGGCCGCCGAGGACGTGGGCGTGGGTGTGCCAGACGGTCTGGCCGGCTCCGGCACCGGTGTTGAAGACGATGCGGTAGCTCTCCAGTTTGTCCTCGTCGGCGACGGCCCGGGCCTCGCGCAGGACGTCCGCGGCGAGGGCCGGTTCGGCGGCGGCGAGGGCGGCGGCGTCCGGGTAGTGCGCCTTGGGAATGACCAGGACGTGGGTGGGCGCCTGGGGGTTGATGTCCCGGAACGCGACGGTCGTCTCCGTCTCCCGCACGATCGTCGCCGGAACATGCCCCTCGACGATCTTGCAGAACAGACAGTCGTCCTGCGGCTCCCCTGCCATGGTCCCTCCGGGGGTTGGGCGGCGTGGTGTACGGGGGGCATCGTATCGTCGTCGGGCGCGGGTGCATCGTGGCTGGTCGCGCACATCCTCGCGCCCCTAGGTGGGCATACTCGGCGGCGTTTTGGCCGGCCGTTCCTCCAGCGCGGTCAGCGCCACCCGGATCGCCTCGTCCAGTTGCGCGTCCCGCCCCGCCGCCCAGTCCTGTGGCCGCTGCACCACCTCCACGTCCGGATCGACCCCGTGGTTCTCCACGTCCCAGCCGTACCCCTCCAGCCAGATGGCGTACTTCGGCTGGGTGATCAGCGTGCCGTCGACCAGGCGGTAGCGGCTGTCGATGCCGATGACGCCGCCCCACGTCCGCGTGCCCACCACCGGCCCCAGCCCGAGCGCCCTGATCGCCGCGTTGACGATGTCCCCGTCGGACCCGGAGAACTCGTTCGCCACCGCCACCACAGGCCCCCGCGGAGCGTCCATCGGATAGCTGAACGGCCGCATCCCGCGCGGGAGTTCCCAGCCCACGATCCGCCGCGCCAGCTTCTCCACGACCAGCTGCGAGGTGTGCCCGCCGCCGTTCTCCCGCACGTCCACCACGAGCCCTTCCCGTGCCACCTCGACCCGCAGGTCACGGTGGATCTGGGCCCAGCCGGGCGCCTGCATGTCCGGCACGTGCAGATAGCCGAGCCGGCCGCCGGACTTCTCGTGGACGTACGCCCGCCGGTCCGCCACCCACGCGTGGTACCTGAGCGGCTGCTCGTCGGTGATCGGCACGACGACCGCGTGCCGTACGTCCCCGCCGCCCGCCGGTGAGATCGTCAGCTCCACCGCCTTGCCCGCCGTGCCGACGAGCAGCGGTCCGGGCCCGGTCACCGGGTCCACCGGCACCCCGTTCACCGCCACGATCGCGTCCCCGGCCCGCACGGCGACCCCGGGCGCGGCCAGCGGCGCCCGCGCGTCCGGGTCGGAGGTCTCCGACGGCAGGATCCGGTCGATCCGCCAGCTGCCGTCCTCGTGACGGGAGAGGTCGGCGCCGAGCAGCCCCTGCCGGGGCCCGCCGCCGTACCCGCCGCGCGGCGCGACGTACGCGTGCGAGGTGCCCAGCTCGCCCTGCACCTCCCACAGCAGGTCCATCAGGTCGTCGTGGGTCGCCACCCGGTCGAGGAGCGGGCGGTAGCGGTCCAGCACGCCCGTCCAGTCGACGCCGTTCATGTCGGGCCGCCAGAAGTGGTCCCGCATGATGCGGCCGGTCTCCTCGAACATCTGCCGCCACTCCGTCGACGGGTCGACCGTCTGCCGTACGCGCGTCAGGTCCACGGTGATGTTCGAGTCGCTGTCGTCGTCGCCGGAGGCCCGCCGGTCGCTGGGGACGACCTTGAGCCGGCCGTCGGTCCACAGCAGCACCCGTTTGCCGTCGCCGCTGACCTCGAAGTGGTCGGCGTCGTCGGCGAGATGCTCGACGCGCCGCTGGACGAGGTCGTAGCGCTCCAACTCGGTCTTGGGCTCGGGGTCGTCGGGCGTGGCCCGGGCGGCGCCGAGCGCGCCGCGCACCGGGTGCCGCAGCCACAGGACGCCGTCCTTGGCGGCCCGCAGATTGGTGTAGCGGGCGGCCTCGACCGGGAACGGCACGATCCGGTCGGCGAGCCCTTCGAGATCGATGCGGGTGACCGGGGCACCCTCGCTGTCGGGCGTCTCGTCCTTGTCGGGCGCGTCGAACGGGCGGCCGTGCCGCTGCGGGCCGAAGGGGGACGGCGTGGTCGCGGCCAGCGTGATCAGGTGCGGGCGGGAGCCGACCACGAAGGCGAGGTCGAAGACGTGCTCGTCGTAGACCGGGTCGAAGGCCCGCGTCGACAGGAACACCAGGTGCTTGCCGTCCAGCGTGAACGCGGGCGCGTAGTCCTGGAAGCGCAGCGGGGTCGCCTCGGACACCGACAGGTCGGTGGTGTTGGCGAGCTTGAGCTGGCACAGCGGCCGCGGCCCGGGGTGCGACCAGGCGAGCCAGGCCGAGTCGGGTGAGAAGACCAGCCCGGAGACGTCGCCGTCCGCGCTGCGGTCGACCTCGCGGACCTCGCCGGTCTCCCGCTCGACGAGCAGCACCCGCCCGTCGTGCGCGGCGACCGCCGCCCGGCTCCCGTCGGGTGCCATGGCGAGCTCCAGCACCCGCCCGAGCTGCCCGGCGGCCAGCCTGCGCGGCGTGGCACCCGGGGCGAGCCCGGTGGCCGGTGCGAACTCCAGCGCGTCGTCGCCCTCCGCGTCCGTCACCCACACCACCCAGTCCTCGCCCTCCGACCGGAAGGTGCGCGGCCGGCGGGCCCGTACCCCCGGCTCGGCGGCGAGCGCACGGGCGGGGCCGGACCGGTGGGTGACCCAGTGCACGGCACCACGGACGGCGACCGCGCTGCCGCGCGCGGTGTGGTCCGGGGCGGCCGACCCGAACCAGTGGGCGGCGTTCACCGGGTACGGCTGCCGGTCGGTGCGCTGCCCCCCGAGCCGGATGTCGAGCCTGCGCGGCTCGGCCCCGTCGAGGTCGTCGAGGAGCCACAGTTCACCGGCGGACGCGTAGACGACGCGGGTGCCGTCACTGGCCGCGTGCCGGGCGTAGAAGCCGTCGACAAGGGTGTGCCGGCGCAGATCGGACCCGTCGGCGAGGGACGAGTACACCGCCCCCACCCCTTCGTGGTCGGAGAGGAACGCGACCCGCTCCCCCACCCACATCGGGTACTCGAGGTTCCCGTCCAGCTCCTCGTGCAGCCGTACGAAGTCCCCGGCGCCCTCCCCGCCGGGAACGCCCCGGTCGATCCACAGCTTGCCCGCCGTACCGCCCCGGTAGCGCTTCCATCGCGCCGCCTCCAGCCCCATGGGCGCGGAGGCGAGCACCAGGTGCGGCCCGTGGACGACGTCGGCGACGGGCCCGTACGGCAGGACGGTCGCGGGTCCGCCGTCGAGCGGGACGGTGTGCGCCCAGGTGCGGCGGCTGCCCGCCTGGCCGTGGCTGCTGATCGCGAGGACCCGGCCGTCGGGGGTCCAGCCACGCACCCGGGTCTGCCCGTTGCCCCAGTGGGTGAGGCGCTTGGAGGGCCCGCCGTCGACCGGCGCGATGTGCACCTCGGGGGCGCCGTCGCGGGTCGAGGTCCAGGCGACGGTCGTACCGTCGGGCGAGATGCGCGGCAGCGTCACCGGCATGTTGTCGGCGCTGACCCGCCAGGCACGGCCGCCGTCGAGCGGGGCGAGCCATACGTCGTCCTCCGCGGTGAAGGCGACCAGATCGCCGTGCAGGTGCGGATACCGGAGATACGAAGACGATGCAGACGTCGCGGACTGATTCACCCGATCACCATAAGCAGGGGCGGCGTCCGGGGACAGCCCTTTGGATCACTTGCCCAACTCCCGTCCCGCAGCGGTCACTTGCCCTCCGGCCAGCAGTTGGGGTGCTGCTTGCAGTAGACGGTCTTGGTGACGGTGACCGTGACGGTGGGCCCCGGCTGCTGCCCGCCGTTGCCACCCGGGGCGACGGGCGAGGGCGTGGCGTCGCAGTCGCCCAGCCCGTTGACGTGGAACCACTGCTTGCCGTCGATCTTGGCGACGAGGTCCCCGCGCACACAGGAGCCGCTGACGGCCCGGGTGATCCGGCCGGTGACGGTGATGTCCTTGCCGTCCTTGGTCTCGCCCTCGCAGTCGACCTTGACCACGGTGTTCGCGCTCGCCGTGGCCGAAGCGGACCTGCCGTCGCCGTCGTACGAACCCGTGCAGTTGAGCCACCGCACGTCGGCCTTCTGCCGCTCCAGTTCCTCGGTCACGGTCTGGTCGGTCGTGAACGCCACGGTCGCGCTGCTCAGCCCGCCCGGATCACAGGCCACCACCCCGCCGACGGCGACCACGGCGAGACTTGCCACGCCCGCCACCCGTGCCACGCGCGTGCCACGGTCCGTGCGACCGGCGCGACCCCAAATCCTCCTCAACGCCCCCATGGAGGGCAGCCTGCCACTGTCCCGGCCGACGCGGTAGAGCGCATACGGCCACTCCCCGCTCTCGCACGTCACGATCGAGTGGATGCTCGTCGACGTGGCCGACCAGCCAGACCGACCAGGCGGTGCCCAACCGCCTAGCGTGTCCGTATGGGCAACGACCGCAGGCTGAGGAGACTCGTCGTGGACGAGCGGACCGCGTACCTGTGGAGCGTCCGGCACAAGCACGGGGACGGTGACGTGTGCCGCGAGGTCCTCAGCCTGACCCTGGACGGCGTGCGCACGCGGATCGTCTTCCGGGCGGGCGAGGGCCGGGGCGTCTCCGACGGCTACGCGTACGTCGGATGCGTGGCGACCGGCCCCGGGCGGCTGCTCAACCTGCGTGAACCCGGTGTCGTACGGGGGCTCGTCGACGAGGCGACGGCCCGCGGGCTTCTGCCGGGGCAGGCCGAGTTGGACGGCTGGGAGCTGTTCGACGCCGTCCTCAGCCGCGCAGCAGCAGCCACTCCTGAAGCTCCACCAGGTTGCCCTCCGGGTCCTTGAGGTGGGCGACGCGCATACGGTCGGTCATGGGGGCGGGGCCGTGGAGGAGGGTCGCGCCGCGGGAGGTGATCTGCTCGCACGTGGCGGCCAGGTCGTCCACCCGCAGCACCACCAGCGAGCGATGACCGCTCGCCTCGTCGCCGAGCTCGCCCAGGACCTCGGCCATCATCGCCCGGTCCTGGAGGGCGATGCCCGCCGAACCGGTGGCCGGGCTGAACTTCTCGTACGGCCCGTTCGTCGCGCCCGACTGCGGCTTGAGGCCGAGGACGTCGGCGTAGAAGCGGTAGCAGGCGGCGAAGTCACTGACCAGCAGCCGTACTTGAGCGAATTCCACGGCGGACGTCCCTTCGGCTGTCAGGACCAGCGGCCGGTACGGCCGAGGAGCAGGGCCGTCGCCGCGGTTCCGGCGGTGGAGGTGCGCAGCACGGTACGGCCCAGGCGGTACGCCTTCGCGCCCGCCTCCTCGAAGAGGGCCAGCTCCTCGGGGGCCACGCCGCCTTCGGGTCCGACGACGAGGACGATCTCGCCCTCGGCGGGCAGTTCGGCCGTCGCGAGCGGTTCACTGCCGTAGTCGCGTTCCTCGTGCAGTACGGCGGCGAAGTCGGCCTCGGCGAGGAGCGCCGCGACCTGCTTGGTCGTCGCCGCGTCCGCGACCTCGGGAAAGCGCACGCGGCGGGACTGCTTGCCGGCCTCGCGGGCGGTGGCCCGCCACTTGCCGAGGGCCTTCGCCCCCCGTTCGCCCTTCCACTGCGTGATGCACCGGGCGGCCGCCCAGGGCACGATCGCGTCCACGCCGGTCTCGGTCATGGTCTCGACGGCGAGCTCACCGCGGTCCCCCTTGGGCAGGGCCTGGACGACGGTGATGCGGGGCGTCTGCGGCGGCTCCTCGGCCACGGCACCCATCCGCACGACCAGCCGGTCCTTGCCCTCGGTGTCGACCACCTCGCACTCGGCCCAGCGGCCGTCGCCGTCGGTCAGGACGACGCTCTCCCCCGGCCGCAGCCGCTTGACGGAGACGGCATGCCGTCCCTCGGGCCCGTCGAGGACGTACCGCTGTGCGCCCCCGGCCGGGAGGTGCTCGACCACGAACACGGGCGCGGTCATCGGGGCGTACCGCCCTTCGGGAACGCCGGCAACGCTGTCGCCGCCGCGTCCAGTTCGGCGGCCAGCACCTCCACCAGCTGCCCCGCGGGCAGTTCACGCGCCATCCGGTGCCCCTGCCCCGCCCACAGCGCCATGCCCTGCGCGTCACCGGACGCGGCGGCCTTCTTGCGCAGGGGCGAGGTGAGGTGGTGGACCTCGGGGTAGGCGGCGGGGGCGTACGGCCCGTGCTCGCGCAGGAAGCGGTTGACCAGGCCGCGGGCGGGGCGCCCGGAGAAGGCGCGCGTCAACTCGGTCCGTACGAACAGGGGGTTGGTCAGCGCCTGCTTGTGCAGGGCGTTGGCGCCGGACTCGGGGGTGGCGAGGAAGGCGGTGCCGAGCTGGGCGGCGCCGGCGCCGGCCGCGAGCGCCGCGGCGATCTGGCTGCCCCGCATGATGCCGCCGGCGGCGACGATGGGCAGGCTCACGGTCTCACGGACCTGCGCGACGAGCGACAGCAACCCGATGCCGGTGCCGTCGGTCTCGGGGTTGTCGCGATGCGTGCCCTGGTGTCCGCCGGCCTCCACGCCCTGCGCGATCACGGCGTCGGCACCGGCGCGCTGCACGGCGAGGGCCTCGTCCGGCGTGGTCGCGGTGACGAGGGTGACGGTCCCGACGCGGCGCAGCGACTCCAGTACCTCGCTGCTGGGCACGCCGAAGTGGAAGGAGACGACCGGCACCGGGTTGTCGAGCAGCACGGCGAGCTTGGCGTCGTAGCCGTCGTCCCGTCCGCTGTCCCGGTCCCCCAGCTCGGTCTCGTACCAGGCGGCCTCGCCGGCCAGCTGGTGGGCGTAGACGTCCACGGCCGCGGGGTCGGCGTAGTCGGGCTGCGGCATGAAGAGGTTGACCCCGAAGGGCCGTGTGGTCAGCCCGCGCAGCTGCTTGATCTCCTGGTACATCCCGTCGGCGGTCTTGTACCCGGCGGCGAGAAACCCCAGCCCACCGGCCTCGGACACGGCCTGGGCGAGATGCGGCACGGAGACGCCGCCCGCCATGGGGGCCTGCACGATCGGGAGAGGGAAGAGATCGGTCAGCGCGGAGGACATGACGGCATGTTGTCACGTCCCTCTGACAAGTCCGAATCGACCCTTCCCCTTGGCGCGGGCCGGTGTTTCCCCGGCCCGCGACACCCTGGGGTCAGCGCCCGTTGAACGCATCCTTCAACCGCGAGAACAGCCCCTGCTGCCCAGGCTGACTGTGCCTACCCGGGGGCCGACCCCCGGACCCCCAGCAGCCCCCACAGCCCCCGCTGCCCACATCAGCGCCCGTTGAACGCGTCCTTCAACCGCGAGAACAGCCCCTGCTGCCCGGGCTGGAACTGCCCCTGTGGCCGTTCCTCGCCTCGCAGCTTGGCCAGCTCCCGCAGCAGGCGCTCCTGCTCGGGGTCGAGCTTGGTGGGTGTCTGTACCTCGACGTGCACGATGAGGTCGCCGCGCCCGCCGCCGCGCAGATGCGTCACCCCGCGCCCGTGCAGCGGAATCGACTGACCGGACTGGGTGCCGGGTCGGATGTCGACCTCCTCCAGCCCGTCCAGCGTCTCCAGCGGCACCTTCGTGCCGAGGGCCGCCGCGGTCATCGGGAGCGTCACCGTGCAGTGCAGGTCGTCGCCGCGCCGCTGGAACATCGGGTGCGGCAGCTCGTGGATCTCGACGTACAGGTCACCGGCGGGACCGCCACCGGGTCCGACCTCGCCCTCACCGGCGAGCTGGATCCGCGTGCCGTTGTCGACACCGGCCGGGATCTTGACGGTCAGGGTCCGGCGGGACCGCACGCGTCCGTCGCCCGCGCACTCCGGGCAGGGCGTCGGCACGACCGTCCCGAAGCCCTGGCACTGCGGACAGGGCCGCGAGGTCATGACCTGGCCGAGGAACGACCGGGTGACCTGGGACACCTCGCCCCGTCCACGGCACATGTCACATGTCTGGGCGGAGGTCCCCGGCGCCGCGCCCTCGCCGTTGCAGGTGTTGCAGACGACGGCCGTGTCGACCTGGATGTCCTTCGTCGTGCCGAAGGCCGCCTCGTCGAGCTCGACCTCCAGCCGGATCATCGCGTCCTGGCCGCGCCGGGTGCGCGAGCGCGGACCGCGCTGGGACGCCGTACCGAAGAACGCGTCCATGATGTCCGAGAAGTTCCCGAAGCCGCCCGCGCCGAAGCCGCCCGCTCCCGCGCCGCCCGCCTGGGACAGCGGGTCGCCGCCGAGGTCGTAGACCTGCTTCTTCTGCGGGTCCGACAGCACCTCGTAAGCGGCGTTGATCTCCTTGAACCGCTCCTGGGTCTTCGGGTCAGGGTTGACGTCCGGGTGCAGCTCGCGGGCGAGCCGCCGGAAGGCCTTCTTGATCTCTTCCTGCGACGCGTCGCGACGCACGCCGAGAACGGCGTAGTAGTCCGTGGCCACTTACGACTCCGCCAGGATCTGTCCGACGTACCGTGCCACTGCGCGTACCGCTCCCATCGTTCCCGGGTAATCCATGCGGGTCGGTCCGACCACGCCGAGCTTGGCGACTGCCTCGCCGCCCGAACCGTAGCCGACCGACACCACGGACGTGGAGTTGAGTCCCTCATGGGCGTTCTCGTGACCGATGCGCACGGTCATGCCCGAATCCTTCGCCTCGCCCAGCAACTTGAGGAGCACGACCTGCTCCTCCAGCGCTTCGAGCACCGGCCGGATGGTGAGGGGAAAGTCATGTCCGAAGCGGGTGAGATTGGCGGTGCCGCCGATCATCAGCCGCTCCTCGTTCTCCTCGACGAGTGTCTCCAGAAGGGTGGAGAGCACGGTCGAGACGGTGCCGCGGTCCTCCATGTCGAAGCCCTCGGGGAGGTCCTCGACGAGCTGCGGCACATCGGTGAAGCGCCGCCCCGCGACCCGGCTGTTGAGCCGCGCGCGCAGGTCCGCGAGCGAGGCCTCGCCGAAGGGCGCCGGGCAGTCGACCATCCGCTGCTCGACCCTCCCGGTGTCCGTGATCAGCACGAGCATCACCCGCGCGGGCGCGAGCGAGAGCAGCTCGACGTGCCGCACGGTCGACCGGGTCAGCGAGGGGTACTGCACGACGGCGACCTGCCGGGTGAGCTGCGCGAGCAGCCGTACGGTGCGGGCCACGACGTCGTCGAGGTCCACGGCGCCCTCCAGGAAGTTCTGGATGGCGCGTCGCTCCGGCGGGGTCATCGGCTTGACGCCGGCGAGCTTGTCGACGAACAGCCGGTAGCCCTTGTCGGTGGGGATCCGCCCGGCGCTGGTGTGCGGCTGGGCGATGTAGCCCTCGTCCTCCAGGGCCGCCATGTCGTTGCGGACGGTCGCCGGGGAGACGCCGAGGTTGTGCCGCTCGGTGAGCGCCTTGGAGCCGACCGGCTCCTCCGTCCCGACGTAGTCCTGGACGATGGCGCGCAGCACCTGAAGCCTGCGTTCACTCAGCATCGCGCGCACACCTCCAGAACTCGTTCCCCTCGGCGTCCCGCCTGGCACTCTGCGCGTGCGAGTGCCAGCCGTCCCCGGCCCAGTGTACGGCCGTGGGGTACGCCCCGGGCAAGGCCGGTCCGGCACCACCGTGCTCGATGGTGGTGTCCCCGCTAGCGTCGCCGTATGACGGTGACTTGGGAAGGGCTGGGGTGGGAGCGGCTGGCGGCCGGGGTGGGCCGGTGCCGGCTTCCGGTGTGGGACTGCACGGCCGGGCTGGTCGTGGGGCGGGACACCGCGCTGGTGATCGACGCGGGGTCAAGCCTCGGGGAGGGCGCGCGGTTGCGTACGCAGGCGCAGTGGCTCGCGGGTCATCGTGTGACTCATCTCGCGCTGACGCATCCCCACTTCGACCATGTCTTCGGGGCGGCGGCGTTCGCGGGGGCGGAGATGTTCGGCGCCGTGGGCATGGACACGGTCTTCGAGCAGCGGCACGCGCGCGAGGAGCTGCGCGGGGACGCGGTACGCAACGGCCTGGACGCGGAGTCGGCGGAGGAGGCCGTGGACGCCCTGGTCCGCCCCCGCCACCAGGTGAGCGGTGAGTGGACCCTCGACCTCGACGGCGGCCGCCAGGTCCTCCTGGCGAACGTGGGCCCGGCGCACACGGCCCACGATCTGGTGGTGCTCGTGCCGGGCCGGTCCCCCGGCGATCGGGAGGTGGTCTTCTGCGGTGATCTGGTGGAGGAGTCCGGCGAACCTCAGGCGGGCCCCGACGCCGTACCGTCCCACTGGCCGGCGGCCCTGGACCGGCTCCTGGAGCTGGGCGGCGAGGACGCGCTGTACGTACCCGGTCACGGAGCGGTGGTGGACGCGGACTTCGTACGGCGCCAGCGCGACGCCCTCGCGGCCCGCTTCGGCGTGTCGCGGTGATCCGCCCCGCATGAGGGCCGGACTTCTCCTATCGTCACTCGAATGCGCCAGTACTCACCGGACCTGACCCCACCCTGGAAGAAACCCAAGTCCGTCCCCGAGGTCCCGGCGGACCCGGGTCTGGTGGTGGAGGAGCCCGGAACGGGCTTCTGCGGCGCGGTGATCCGCTGTGAGGCGGGCACGGTGACGCTGGAGGACCGCTTCGGCAAGCACCGGGTGTTCCCACTGGAGCCGCGGGGGTTCCTGCTGGAGGGCAAGGTGGTGACCCTCGTCCGGCCGTCGGGCGCGGCTCCGGTACGTCCCACCCGTACGGCATCCGGTTCGGTCGCCGTCCCCGGCGCACGCGCGCGTGTCGCCCGCGCCGGCCGTATCTACGTCGAGGGCCGGCACGACGCCGAGCTGGTCGAGAAGGTCTGGGGCGACGACCTGCGCATCGAGGGCGTGGTGGTGGAGTACCTGGAGGGCGTCGACGACCTGCCGTCGATCGTGGCCGATTTCGCGCCGGGTCCGGATGCGCGGCTGGGGGTGCTGGTCGACCACCTGGTGCCGGGCACGAAGGAGTGGCGTATCGCGGAGGCGGTGACCAGCGAGCACGCCCTGGTGGTGGGCCACCCGTACATCGACATCTGGGAGGCGGTGAAGCCGTCGTCGCTGGGGATCGAGGCGTGGCCGCGGGTGCCGCGCGGGGAGGACTGGAAGACGGGGGTGTGCCGGGCGTTGGGGTGGCCGTCGGAGAACACCGGGGCGGTGTGGCAGACGATTCTGGGGCGGGTGGGGTCTTACAAGGACCTGGAGCCGGAGCTGTTGGGGCGGGTGGAGGAGTTGATCGACTTCGTCACGGGTAGCGGTGGGGCCTGACGTTGGGGAACGTTCCGAACTCGCTGGTGTCCAGTTCGAGTCCCAGAGCCTCCAACGGGACTGGATCGCCGAATTTGATGATCTCCTGGCTGAGGTAGTCGGCGTCCTCACCCTGGCCTGCGGACTTCGTCAGCAGGACGCAATGCCCCATGATCGGGTCGACGATGAGATAGGCGGGAATCTTCCCGGCCGCGTAGATCGACCGCTTGATCACGTAGTCCTGATGGACGCTGGACTTGGAGACGACCTCCACGACCATCGTGACCAGCTTGGAGGGCAGCAGACGGCCCGAGTCGGGTAGGGCGTCTCGCGCCACGACCACCAGGTCCGGTACCGGCTCGCTTGCCTCGTCCAGGATGTCCACGTCCTGGGTCTGAAGGCGAAACCAGCGCTGTCGCGGGATCTGGTCCTGTACATCGGCAACGATCATGTTGTGCACGATGTCAGGGCTGGCCATCATCACGATTACCCCCCGGAGGAGCTCCACCTTGACGCCCTCGGGAGGCTCAAGCTCCTCGAAGATCTTCACCATGCCGGTGGTCATCGGTCGGTCGTCCACAGCGGTCATCTCCGCAGTCCTCCGGTTTCCGCCACCGTGCGCTTACGGCGGCAGCCTACGAACCAGGTTAGGGACCGAACCGACGTTCCGCACCGCTTCACCCACCCGAGTGATCAGTCCACGAGGTCCCGCACCACCGCATCCGCCAGCAACCGCCCCCGCAAGGTCAGCACCGCACGCCCCTCCTGGTACGGCCCCTCCTCAAGCAGCCCCTCCCCCAATGCCCGCCGAGAGGCCGCAAGCCCTTCCTCCCGCAGCAACTCCAACGGCACCCCTTCCCGCAGCCGCAGCTCCAGCAGGATCCGCTCGACCCTCCTGTCCTCCTCCGACAGGAGTTCGCGCCCAGCCCCGGGCGACCTCCCCGCCGCCAGCGCCGCCGCGTACGCCCCTGGATGCTTGACGTTCCACCAGCGCACCCCGCCCACGTGCGAGTGCGCTCCCGGACCCGCGCCCCACCAGTCGGCACCCCGCCAGTACAGCTCGTTGTGCAGGCACCGGGCGGCTTCGGAGGTCGCCCAGTTCGAGACCTCGTACCACTCGAAGCCCGCCTCCGACAGCGCCGACTCCGCGATCAGGTACCGGTCCGCGTGGACGTCGTCGTCCGTCATCGGGACTTCGCCCCGCCGGATACGACGGGCCAGCTGCGTACCCTCCTCCACGATCAAGGCGTACGCGCTGATGTGGTCCGGCCCCGCACCCAGCGCCGCCTCCAGCGACGCCCGCCAGTCGTCGTCCGACTCCCCCGGCGTGCCGTAGATCAGGTCGAGGTTGACGTGCTCGAAGCCCGCCCCTCGCGCCTCCGCGACGCACGCCTCCGGGCGCCCCGGCGTGTGCGTCCGGTCCAGCACGCGCAGCACGTGCCGCTTCGCGCTCTGCATGCCGAAGGAGATCCGGTTGAAGCCGCCCTCGCGGAGGGTGGCCAGGTAGGCCGGGTCCACCGACTCCGGGTTCGCCTCCGTCGTGATCTCCGCGTCCGGTGCCAGCCCGAACTCGTCGCGGATCGCCCCCAGCATCCGTACGAGATCGTCGGCGGCCAGCAGGGTCGGCGTACCGCCGCCGACGAAGACCGTGCGGACCTCGCGCGGGTCGTCGCCGAGGACCTTGCGGGCCAGGCGGACCTCGTCGATCAGGGTGTCCGCGTAGTTGTCGCGGGAGGCCAGGACGCCGCCCGTGCCGCGCAGCTCGGTCGCCGTGTAGGTGTTGAAGTCGCAGTAGCCGCAGCGGGTCGCGCAGTACGGGACGTGCAGGTAGAAGCCGAGGGGGCGGTCGGCGGACCCGGCGAGCGCGGGCGCGGGGAGCGCGCCGTCGTCGGGGACGGGCTCGCCGTCGGGGAGTGCGGAGGGCATGGGTTCCATTGTCCAGCACCGGGACGCGTTCCCGTTCGGCCGGCTACTCGGCCTGGAGCACGAGCAGCGCCAGATCGTCCTCGGGCGGACGGCCGCCGAACTCGTGCACCAGCCGGCGGATCCGTTCCGCGATCAGCTCGGCGTTCAGCCCCGCGCACCCCGCGAGCGCGGTGGCGAGGCCGTCGCCGTCGTCGAACTGGCGGGAGCCGCTGCGCCGCTCGGTCACCCCGTCCGTCACGCACAGCAGCGTCTCGCCGGAGCGCAGCTCGAAGGTCTCGCTGGTGTACGTGGCGTCCTCGACGACCCCGAGGAGGGTCTGGGGGTGCGCGGCGGTGTGGACCTCGCCGCCCGCGCCCAGCACCAGCGGCAGCGGGTGTCCGGCGGAGGCGAGGGTGCAGCGGATGCCGCCGTCGAAGGGCGTCAGTTCGCCGTACAGAAGGGACAGGAAGCGGGTCTGGGGGCCGTCTCCGGGGGCGACCGGGCCGACCAGGGCGCGGGCGGCGGCGTCGGCGGCTTCCGTGGCGTCGTCGAGGAGGAGCTGGTTGAGGCGGTCGAGCACGTCGGCGACCCGGTAGCCCTCGCGGGCGAGGAGCCGCAGCCACGGGCGCGCGATGCCGATCACCACGGCCGCCTCGGGGCCCTTGCCCTGGACATCGCCGATGGCGAAGCACCAGCGGCCGTCGCCGGCCGGGAAGAGGTCGTAGAAGTCGCCGCTCGGACCGCCCTTGTCGCACGGCTCGTACACCAGGGCGCTGGCCACGCCGGGGATCTTCGCGACGGCGCCGGGCAGCAGTCCGCGTTGCAGGACCTGGCTGATGGTGACCTGCCGGGCGTACTGGCGGGCGGCGCCGATGGCGAGGGCCACCCGGCGGCTGAGGTCCTCGACGAGCCCGGTGATCTCGTCGGGGAAGCACGCGAGGCCGGCCCGGCCGATGACCAGGGTGCCCAGCGGGCGGCCGCCGGCGATCAGCCGGTACGCGAGCGCCGTGCCGCTCGTCCCGCGCTCGCCGAGCGCCTCACCTGGCCAGGGGTAGGGGACGGGTCCGGCGCGGTCGCTGCCGGCCGGGTGCGGTGGCTCCTTCTCCAGGGCGCGGCGGAGGTCCTCGATGTGGTTCTCGGAGCTGTGCCAGACGCGGGCGAGCCGGGGTCCCGCCCCGGCGATGCCGTCCGCCGGCCGGCCTGCCGGGGTCTCGGTCTCGCCGGCTCGGGGGTAGCCCCAGCGACCGGCGACCTCGTCCTCCAGCCACACCGCGCACCAGTCCGCCAGCCGGGGCACGATCAGCTGGCCGGCGAGGGCGGCGACGAGGTTCTCGTCGAGCTGCCCGGCGAGCAGGTCGGATGCCTCGGCGAGGAAGGACAGGGCGCCCCGGTTGAGCCAGTCCCGTTCCCGCTCGGCGCGAGGGGGGTGGTGGGGGTGGTGGGCGTGGTGGCCGTGGTGGCCGTGGTGGGGGTGCTGGCCGTGGTGATGGTGGCCGTGCTGGTCGTATGGGTGGTGCTGGTCGTGTCCGTCGTGTCCCTGGTCATACGGCTCCCCCTGATCGAGGGACCCGGGCGGTGAAGGGGCGGTCGGCGTCGGGGGCGGCTCGGGCGCGAGGATCTCGGCGACGCGCAACCCGCGCTCCAGCGCGCGCTCCTCGGCGCACGCCTCGATGTCGTCCTTGCCCGCCACGGGATCCTCGGCCGGCAGCCGCGCCCACACGGTCTTGGCGCCGGTGCGATAGGTGACGCCCCAGGACTCGGCGAGCCGGGACACCAGCCGCAGACCACGCCCGTACTCCGGTGTGTCGTACGGCGCCTCGACCTCCCCGTTGCGCGGGGCGCGCGACGGGTGGTGGTCCAGGACCTCGACGAGGAGGGCGCCGGTGTCCTCCTCCAGCCGGCAGGTGAGCTCCACCTCGGTACCGGCGTGCACGACGGCGTTGGTGACGAGCTCGCTCACGGCCACGACGGCGTCGTCGACGAGGCGGTCGCTGAGGCGTTCGGTGCCGGGGAGGCCGGAGGTGGCCCACTCGGTGAGGGCTGCGCGTACGAGGGAGCGGGCGGACCCCGGGGAGAGAGGGCTGCCGGGAAGGCTGGTACGGGTCTCGGGCTGCGGGTCGGTGCCGCGGTCCGCGCGGGGGTGCGCGCCCTCCTGCGCGCGCGGGCGCGAGCCCTCGCACGCAGGCGCGTCAGAGGCGCGGGTGACGGTCTCCCGTTGCACCGGAATGGCCCCCATGGACAGCTCCCCGAACAGTTCGGACGAATACGCCTCGGTCGACGCCGACAGAGTGACAGACTGGCCGCGCCCATAAGCACCGAGTTACCGAAGTGGGCCGTCATGAGTGAGAACCGTGCTACGCGTGTGCTCGAAGACAGTCAGAAAGTCGGTCAAATTCGAGCATCGGACCTACGCCCCCTACTCGCCGCGATGACCGCGGCCCGCGACGGCGACTTCCGCCGCCTCCCCGATACGGGTGAGGGAGTGGTGGCCGAATTGACGGCGGTCCTCAACCAGATCATGGACCGCAGCACCCACTTCAACCGTGAAGTGCAGCGGGTGAAGCGGGAGTTGGTGCGGCACGGCAGGCTCGACGAGCGGCTCTCGGCGAGCCCGGGGCCGGGTGACTGGACGACCCGGGTCAACGACGTCGACCAGGTGCTCGACGCCCTGGTGGCCCCGGCGGCCAACGCGACGCGCGTGCTCGACGCGGTGGCCGGCGGCGACCTCACCCAGCGCGTCGACCAGCTCTCCCTGTTCACCGGCGAGGTCACGCGGGTCGCCCGCGAGGTTCGCGGCGCCAACGGCTACGTACCGAAGCCGGTGGACGTGGACCGACTGCTGACCGTCGCCTGCGACCTCCTGGACCCGGAGGGCGCGGAGCCGGCCCGCGACGCGCGGGCACACGCTGGTCGTGCCGCGCCCGCACACGGCGCAGAGGGACGCGCCGGTGCCGAGGAAGCGAGCACGCGCAGGCCAGAGGGGCTGAGCACGGCCGCCGCCTCGACACCGGCCGAGACGCCCCGGAAGCGGAACGCAGAAGAAGAAGGCGCCACGGAGCCGGAAGGGCGTACCGCGGAGCCGGAAGGGCGCGCCGCGGGGTCCGAAGAACCCGCCGTACCGGGACCGGGCGCTTCCGGGGAGGAAGCGGTCCCGTCGACGATCACCGAGTGAGGCCACTTCACCATGAGCGCTGAGGCAACGTCCGACGAGCGTGCCGGCATCCTCCTGGTCGACGACATGGAGGACAACCTGATCGCGCTGGAGGCCGTGCTGGGGCCCCTCAACGAGCCGCTGGTGCGCGCGCGTTCCGGCGAGGAGGCGATGAAGGCCCTGCTGCGGCAACGCTTCGCCCTGGTCCTGCTCGACGTCCGCATGCCGGGCATGGACGGATTCGAGACCGCCGCGAACATCAAACGGCTCGACCAGACCAAGGACGTCCCCATCATCTTCCTGACGGGCGCGGAGGACGACCCCGGCTACACGTTCCGCGGCTATGCGACCGGCGCCGCCGACTACGTGACCAAGCCGTTCGACCCGTGGGTGCTGCGCGCGAAGGTGACGGTCTTCCTGGACCTGTACCGCAAGAACAGGCAACTGGAGCGCCTGCTGAGCCGCGAGCACGTCCACAGCCGAGAGCTGAGCACCCAGTTGGCCGCCCTGGAGGATCAGCTCTCCGACGACACGCCCCCGGACCTGACGGCCCTGCGCGCACAGGTCCACGAGATACGCCGGCTCATAGGAAAAGGGTGAGCGTCCCGGCCTCGGACGCGCGGGGAACCACGCGACCAGCCACGACGAACCGCAGCCGCCCCGCAGTCCCCGCAGTCCTCGCAGTCCCCGCAGCCACCCCTACGCTTCGCGCGTCCCCGCGTACATCTCCTCGATCAGATCCTTGTACTCCCGCTCCACAACCGGCCGCTTCAACTTCAGGCTCGGCGTGATCTCCCCGTGCTCCACATCGAGATCCCGCGGCAGCAGCCGGAACTTCTTGATGGTCTGCCACTTCTGAAGCCCCTCGTTGAGCTTCTTGACGTACCCGTCGACCATCTCGACCGTCTGCGGCGCGGCCACGACCTCCGCGTACGACTTCCCGGAGAGCCCGTGCTCCTCGGCCCACCCCAGAATCGCGACCTCGTCCAGCGCGATGAGCGCCGTGCAGAAGTTCCGGTCGGCCCCGTGCACCAGGATGTTGGACACGTACGGGCACACCGCCTTGAACTGCCCCTCGACCTCGGCGGGCGCGATGTACTTGCCGCCCGACGTCTTGATGAGGTCCTTCTTGCGGTCGGTGATGCGCAGGTACCCGTCCGGGGACAGCTCGCCGATGTCACCAGTGTGGAACCAGCCGTCGGTCTCCAGCACCTCCGCGGTCTTGTCCGGCAGCCCGTGGTAGCCCTCCATGATGCCGGGGCCCCGTAGCAGGATCTCCCCGTCCTCGGCGATACGGACCTCCGTGCCGGGCAGCGGCTTGCCGACCGTGCCGGTGCGGTAGGCCTCGCCGGGGTTCACGAAGGACGCGGCCGAGGACTCCGTGAGGCCGTAGCCCTCCAGGATGTGGATGCCGGCGCCGGCGAAGAAGTAGCCGATCTCCGGGGCGAGGGCGGCGCTGCCCGACACACAGGCGCGCAGGTTGCCGCCGAAGGCCTCGCGGATCTTGGCGTACACGAGCGCGTCGGCCACCTTGTGCTTGGCGGCCAGGCCGAACGGCGCGGAGTGGGTGCCCGTGCGCCGGAAGTTGTCCTGGGTGACCTTGGCGTACTCGCGGGCGACCTCGGCGGCCCACTGGAAGATCTTGTACTTGGCGCCGCCGCCGGCTCGGGCCTTGGCGGCGACCCCGTTGTAGACCTTCTCGAAGATGCGCGGGACGGCCGCCATGTACGTCGGCTGCACGACCGGCAGATTCTCGATGATCTTGTCGACGCGGCCGTCGACGGCGGTGACGTGCCCGACCTCGATCTGCCCGGAGGTGAGCACCTTGCCGAAGACGTGCGCGAGCGGCAGCCACAGGTACTGCACGTCCTCGCCGCTGATCAGCCCGGTCGCGGCGATCGCCTTCGCCATGTACGACCAGTTGTCGTGCGGCAGCCGCACGCCCTTGGGGCGGCCGGTGGTGCCGGAGGTGTAGATGAGGGTGGCGAGCTGGTCCTTGGTGATCGCGCCGACCCGCTCCCTGATCAGCTCGGCGTCCTTCTCCAGCCGGGCCGCGCCGCGCTTCTCCAGCTCGTCGAGGGTGAGGATCCAGTCGGCGGTCTCGACGCCGGCCGGGTCGATGACGACGACATGCGTGAGGTGCGGCAGCTCGGCACGCTTCTCCTGCGCCTTGGCCAGCTGGGAGGCGTCCTCGGCGATGAGCAGCCGGCTCTCGGAGTCGGAGAGGATGAACGCCGATTCCTCGGCGTTGGTCTGCGGATAGACGGTGGTCGTCGCCGCGCCGGCGCACATGATGCCCAGGTCGGCGAGGATCCACTCGATCCGGGTCGAGGAGGCGAGGGCCACCCGCTGCTCGGGCTGGATGCCCAGCTCGATGAGGCCGGCCGCGATGGCGAAAACCCGTTCGGCGGCCTGTGCCCAGCTCAGCGACTTCCAGTCGTCCGGGCCCTGACCCGAGGCCGGCGGTACGGGATACCTATATGCCTCGGCGTCCGGTGTGGCCGCCACGCGCTCCAGGAAGAGGGCCGCCACGGTCGGCGGACGGTTCTCGATCAGTGTCTGTGTGTCGCTCACGACATCCTCCGGGGGCCCGCGACTGTGCGGCTGGTTCCACTCGCGTTGTTTAACTCGCGAGTAACTATCGAGCAGGGATCAGAGTAGAGGTCGGCAGGCCGCGACGTAAGGGCCCGCGGCCTGTCACTTCCTCCAGAAGGCACCCCGTACACACGCAGGGGCCCACCGCACTTTCGTACGGCGGGCCCCTGTTGCGGCGTTTTGCCGGGCCACTCGGTGTTACCCGTGGTTACTTCTTGCCTTTGCCCGACCCCGCGCTGTCATCACTGCTCAGTACGGCGATGAAGGCCTCCTGGGGAACCTCCACGGAACCCACCATCTTCATCCGCTTCTTGCCTTCCTTCTGCTTCTCCAACAGCTTGCGCTTGCGGGAGATGTCACCGCCGTAGCACTTGGCGAGGACGTCCTTGCGGATGGCGCGGATGGTCTCTCGGGCGATGACCCGGGAGCCGATGGCGGCCTGGACCGGCACCTCGAACGCCTGCCGCGGGATCAGTTCCTTGAGCTTGGCGACGAGCCGTACGCCGTACGCGTACGCCTGGTCCTTGTGGGTGATCGCCGAGAAGGCGTCCACCTTGTCACCGTGCAGCAGGATGTCGACCTTGACCAGGCTGGAGGTCTGCTCGCCGGTGGGCTCGTAGTCGAGCGAGGCGTACCCACGGGTCTTGGACTTCAGCTGGTCGAAGAAGTCGAAGACGATCTCGGCCAGCGGCAGCGTGTAGCGGATCTCGACCCGGTCCTCGGACAGGTAGTCCATGCCGAGCAGGGTGCCGCGCCGGGTCTGGCACAGCTCCATGATCGAGCCGATGAACTCGGTCGGCGCGAGGATCGTGGCGCGTACGACGGGCTCGTACACCTCGTTGATCTTGCCCTCGGGGAACTCGCTCGGGTTGGTGACGGTGTGCTCGCTGCCGTCCTCCATCACGACCCGGTAGACCACGTTGGGCGCGGTGGCGATCAGGTCGAGGCCGAACTCGCGCTCCAGCCGCTCACGGATCACGTCGAGGTGCAGCAGGCCGAGGAAGCCGACGCGGAAGCCGAAGCCGAGCGCGGCGGAGGTCTCCGGCTCGTAGACCAGCGCGGCGTCGTTGAGCTGGAGCTTGTCCAGGGCCTCGCGCAGCTCGGGGTAGTCGGAGCCGTCCAGCGGATACAGGCCGGAGAAGACCATCGGCTTCGGGTCCTTGTAGCCGCCGAGCGGCTCCGTGGCGCCCTTGTGCTGGCTGGTGACGGTGTCACCGACCTTGGACTGGCGCACGTCCTTCACGCCGGTGATGAGGTACCCCACCTCACCGACGCCGAGGCCGTCGGCGCCCAGCATCTCGGGCGAGTTCGTCCCGATCTCCAGCAGCTCGTGCGTGGCGCCCGTCGACATCATCCTGATGCGCTCGCGCTTGTTGAGCTGGCCGTCGATGACACGGACGTACGTCACGACACCGCGGTAGGAGTCGTAGACGGAGTCGAAGATCATCGCGCGGGCCGGGGCGTCCTTCACGCCGACCGGCGCCGGGACCTCCCGGACGACCTTGTCGAGCAGCGCGTCGACGCCGACGCCCGTCTTGGCGGAGACCCGGAGCACGTCGCTCGGGTCGCAGCCGACCAGGTTGGCGAGCTCCTCGGCGAACTTCTCGGGCTGCGCGGCCGGCAGGTCGATCTTGTTCAGTACGGGGATGATCGTGAGGTCGTTCTCCATCGCCAGGTAGAGGTTGGCGAGGGTCTGGGCCTCGATGCCCTGGGCGGCGTCGACGAGGAGGATGGTCCCCTCGCAGGCGGCGAGCGACCGCGAGACCTCGTAGGTGAAGTCGACGTGCCCCGGGGTGTCGATCATGTTGAGGATGTGCGTGTTGCCGGGGTCGTGGGTGGGAGCCCACGGCAGCCGCACCGCCTGGGACTTGATCGTGATGCCGCGCTCGCGCTCGATGTCCATCCGGTCGAGGTACTGAGCACGCATCTGCCGCTGCTCGACCACACCGGTCAACTGGAGCATCCGGTCGGCGAGCGTGGACTTGCCGTGGTCGATGTGCGCGATGATGCAGAAATTGCGGATCAGAGCCGGGTCGGTACGGCTCGGCTCGGGCACATGGTTAGGGGTCGCGGGCACGCAGGGTCCTGTCTCTTGAGGCGCCTTATGCCTCGGGTCGGATCGATACGTAGGTTCCATGGTCCCATGGGCGGCGACCGGGAACCGTTTTGGGCCGTCGGCCGGCCCACTGGTAGCCTGGGTGGCTGTGTCTCATGCCCTCTCAGCACGAGGCACATCATCAAGAAATCACCTGGTACGGGACCCGGTCTCCTCATGGAGTCCCCCTGGCCCCGTGCCTGAACCTGAAAAGGCTCATTCGTGGCGAACATCAAGTCCCAGATCAAGCGGATCAAGACCAACGAGAAGGCTCGGCTGCGCAACAAGGCCGTCAAGTCCTCCCTGAAGACCGCGATCCGCAAGGCCCGTGAGGCCGCTGCCGCGGGTGACGTGGAGAAGGCCACCGAGTACCAGCGCGCTGCGGCGCGTGCGCTCGACAAGGCCGTCTCGAAGGGCGTCATCCACAAGAACCAGGCCGCCAACAAGAAGTCGGCGCTTGCTTCGAAGGTCGCTGCCCTCAAGGGCTGACACTTGATTCGACAGCCGGGGGGAATCGAGCGGGCCCTCTCTCATCCGCTCCCGTCCGGCACCCCGAGCCTGTACGCGGCCTGCGTTCGCCACGCGGGTACGGGCTCAGCAGCTTGAACCGAAGGCCCCGCCTTCCGCCCTTCCCCAGGGCGGTGGGCGGGGCCTTCGGCGTGCGCGGGGACTGTCACCACCCGTCACGACCAGAATTCGTTGTTCCTGTCGATGTCCTCGACGCACTCGTCGATGTCACTGATCCTGTCCCCGACGACCCGGAAGACGAGCGCCCCCTCGTCGTCGATGCTCTTGCCCTGTCGCTGCGCCGAGAAGCGGGCCATGCCGACCGCGTGCCCGCGGCCGTCGACGGCGACGCCGCGCAGCTGGACCTGCATGTTCCCGCCCGTCTCCTCGAACATCCGGCGGTACATGTCGATACACGCGTCCTGCCCCTTGTAGTCACCCGACAGCGGGTGACTGCCCGGTACGTGGTGCGTGCAGTCCGATGTCATCAGCTCGCGCAGAGCGTCCATGTCACCGCGGGTGAAGGCTTCGAAGCCCTTGCGGACGAGCTGTGCGTGCGGGTGTTCAGCCATGACCATCGCCACCTTTCCGTCGCCTCGGCGATTACGGCTGACACACCGATTCTCCTCCGCACCGACGCCCCGTCGACTCGATCACGGAGTCGACGCGGTCGAAGGGCTACGCCCGCCCCCTAGACCGGGCTGCTCGGGCGATGGCGACGACGGCCTTCTCCAGGGCGTACCCGGGATCGTCCCCGCCGCCCTTCACACCGGCGTCCGCCTCCGCCACCGCCTGCAAGGCGACCGCCACCCCGTCGGGCGTCCACCCCCGCATCTGCTGCCGCACGCGGTCGATCTTCCAGGGCGGCATGCCCAGCTCCCGCGCGAGGTCGGCGGGGCGGCCGCCGCGAGCGGAGGACAGCTTCCCGATGGCCCGCACGCCCTGCGCGAGGGCGCTCGTGATCATGACGGGCGCCACTCCGGTCGCCAGCGACCACCGCAGCGCCTCCAGCGCCTCCGCGGCCCGCCCCTCGACCGCCCGGTCGGCGACGGTGAAGCTCGACGCCTCGGCCCGGCCGGTGTAGTACCGGCCGACGACGGCCTCGTCGATGGTCCCCTCGACATCGGCGACGAGCTGACTCACCGCGGACGCCAGCTCCCGCAGATCGCTCCCGATGGCGTCGACCAGCGCCTGGCATGCCTCGGGCGTCGCGGACCGCCCGGTCGCCCGGAACTCGCTCCGCACGAACGCCAGCCGGTCCGCCGGCTTGGTCATCTTCGGGCAGGCCACCTCCCGCGCGCCCGCCTTGCGCGCGGCGTCGAGCAGCTTCTTGCCCTTGGCCCCGCCGGCATGCAGCAGCACGAGGGTGATCTCCTCGGCCGGCGCCCCCAGATACGCCGTCACGTCCTTGATCGTGTCGGCCGCCAGGTCCTGCGCATCGCGCACGACCACGACCTTGCGCTCCGCGAACAGGGAGGGACTGGTCAACTCGGCCAGCGTGCCGGGCTGCAACTGGTCCGGCGTCAGCTCCCGCACGTCCGTGTCGGCGTCAGCGGCCCTGGCAGCGGCCACCACCTCCCGCACGGCACGGTCGAGCAGCAGCTCCTCCTGACCCACGGCGAGGGTCACGGGGGCGAGGGGATCGTCATTCGCAGTCTTCCTGGCCATCGCGACAAGCATGGCACGGGCCACTGACAACGGGGGCGGGGTCGAGGTCGGGGTCGGGGTCGGCGTGGGCGTCCGGGGCTGCGTCGGCTGTGCCGAGCCCGTACCGGGGGCGGAGCGCCAAGGGTCGAGCATCTGACACCGGGCACCGAGCACCGAGCACCGAGCACCGAGCACCGAGCACCGAGCACCGGTCAGGCTACGGCTCCTCCCGCCACCCGTCCCACTCCCCTGCGAACTCGTCCAACTCCCCCGGATCGAGCCGTCCCTGCTCGTCCCGCAGCACCACCAGCCATTGCGCGTCCTCGGCATCGTCCTCCCCCGCCAGCGCATCCCGCACCAGCCGCGGCTCCTCATCGATTCCGAACCGCTCCCCGAGCGCCTCCACGACCTCCTCCGCCGCGTCACGGTCAGGCAGCACCAGCACATGTCTCACATCGCTCACGGAGCAATTCTCAGGCACCGACGGGAGACCAACCCGTGCCGGGGTCCCGGCCCGAGCAACACCCCTTGCACCTCCGACCAGCGCGTGTGGACCCGAGCAGCACTGGCGGCCCGGCATGGCCCTTCTCCCCGCATCAACCACCCCCGCTGGGCCTTCACACCGTCGGCACCCGGTCCAGCTCGATCCCGAACCGCTCCCGGTACACCCCCAGCACCTCCTCGTCCATGTCCAGCTCCCGCTCCTCACGCGTCCCGTCGGCCGCCGTCACCTTGAACGTGCGTCCACTGAGCGTGATCCGCCCTCCGTCCTCCGTCACCCTGGAGCACACCAGCGACTGCGTGAAGTGCGAGCCCGGCGAGGTGCTGTGCCACCACGCCCCGGCCGCGAAGTCGCCGAGCACCCGCGGCCGCCGCTCCAGCCGGTACTCCGGTCTGCCCGCCATGACGACCTCCAGGTCCGCCGCCTCCGCCACGTCGTGCCCGCCGCGCACCCCGGCCGCGTCCGGCCCGGCCTCGACGATCCGGAACACGCCCGCCGGGTCCTCCTGCTCACCCCGCGCCTCGAAAGCCAGCGGATAGTGGCTGTGCGCCCCGAATCCGACGTCCGCCAGCCACGTGCCCCCGTCCACCGTCCGCACCCTCAGCGCCATGTGGTCGTAGGGGATCCCGAGCCGCCCCTCCTTCCCGTGCACGCGCGCCGCGAGCAGCGTCACATCGAAGCCCAGCGCGGTGAGCAATGCCCCGAACGCCCCGTTCAGTTCGTAACAGAACCCTCCTCTCCTCGCCCCCACCACCTTGTCCAGCAGTCGCTTCTCCTCCAGGACGATCTCCTCGCCGAGGTGGATCGACAGGTTCTCGAAGGGCACGGTCTGCAGATGGCGCAGATGCAGCTCGCGCAGCACGTCCACGGTGGGCCACGCCGGGTGCGCGACCCCCAGGCGACGGAGATAGGCATCGACCTCAACGGAATCCATGACCTCAGTCTCCCGCCACCCGCAGCGCCGCGCCCGTACCCGCCACCGCCAGCGCCCCGTCCTCGTCCGTCCGCAGCACCATCGCGCCCTGCGCCCGCAACGCCGCGACGGTGCTGGGAGCTGGGTGTCCGTACTGGTTGTCCGCACCGCAACTGATCAATGCCAGCCGTGGCGCCGCCCTGCGTATGAGCTCCGGGTCCTGATACGCCGAGCCGTGGTGGGCGACCTTGAGCACGTCCACTCCGGCCACCAGCGCCCCCGCCGGTGATCTCAACAGCGCCCGCTGAGCCGGGGGTTCGAGGTCCCCGAGCAGCAGGAGCCGCAGCCCTGCCGACCGGACGAGCAGGGTGACACTGGCGTCGTTCGGACCCTCCGGCGCCATCGCCGGGTGCGGCGACGGCCACAACACCTGCCAGCTCAACGCTCCGGTACGCCGCTCCTCCCCGGCGGCGGCCCGCGTCACGGGAACGCGCCGGGCGGCCGCCTCCCTGCGTACGAACTCCACCTGGTCCGCGGGCTCCTCGTGCCCCGTCGTCTCGATCGCGCCCACCTCACGCCCACGCAGTACACCCGGCAGTCCCGCGACATGGTCGGCGTGGAAGTGGGTCAGCACGACGAGCGGGATCCGGGTGATGCCCAGCGTGCGCAGACAGCGGTCGACCAACGCCGGATCGGGGCCGGCGTCCACGACGACCCCCGTTCCCTCACCCGCGGCGAGCACCGTCGCGTCACCCTGCCCCACGTCGCACATCGCGAACCGCCACCCGGGCGGCGGCCAGCCCGTCACCACCCTGGTCAGCGGCGGCGGCTGCACGATCACCAGCAGAAGCAGCACCCCGCAGACCCCGCACCACCAGGGGTGGCGCAGCAGTCGCCGGCCGGCGAGCAGGACGACCACCGTGGCGAGGGCGAGCAGCGCCGCCCCGATCCAGGTGCCGGGCCAGTCCACTCCCGCCCCGGGCAGTGCGGCGCCCGTCCGGGCCACGTCCGCGATCCAGCCGGCCGGCCAACTGGCGCACCACGCCAGGGCCTTGGCCACCGGCATCGCGAACGGCGCGGTCGCCAGTGCCGCGAAGCCCAGCACCGTGGCCGGTGCGATCGCGAACTCCGCGAGCAGATTGCACGGCACCGCCACCAGGCTCACCCGGGACGACAGCACTGCCACGACCGGCGCGCACAGCGCCTGCGCGGCAGCCGCGGCAGCCAGCGCCTCGGCGGCCCGTGGCGGGACTCCACGCCGCCGCAGCGCCGCACTCCAGCGGGGTGCGAGCGTGAGCAGGGCGCCCGTCGCCAGGACGGAGAGCAGGAAGCCGTAACTGCGGGCGAGCCACGGGTCGTACAGCACCAGCATCAGGACGGCCGTCGCCAGCGCCGGGATCAGCGATCTGCGGCGTCCGGTCGCCAGGGCGAGCAGCGCGACCGCTCCGCAGGCCGCGGCCCGCAGAACGCTCGGGTCCGGCCGGCACACGACGACGAACGCGAGGGTGAGCGCTCCGCCCAGCAGCGCCGTCGTCCGCAGGGAGATGCCGAGACGGGGCGCGAGACCACGGCGCTCGACCTGCTGGGCCAGGGCGGGCGGGCCGATGAGCAGGGCCAGGATGATCGTGAGGTTGCTGCCGGAGACGGCGAGTGTGTGCGCGAGGTCGGTCTCCTTGAACGCCTCGTCCAGCTCCGGGGAGATCCGCGAGGTGTCGCCCACGACCAGCCCCGGCAACAGCGCCCGCGCGTCCGCCGGCAATCCGTCGGTCGCCGCCCGCAGCCCCGCCCGCAACCGCCCCGCCAGCCGCTGCGCCGCCGACGGCTCCCCCACGACCTGCGGCGCCGCCCGGCCCCGGACCCGCAGCACCGCCGCGATCCGGTCCCCGTCCGCCGACGCGGGCGCGAGCCGCGCGGTCACGCGCAGCCGCGTGGACGGCAGGAGTTGCAGCCAGGGAGCACGCCGGCTGCCGGTGGATCGCGGCGTCCCGTCGCCGCCATCGACGGCCCTGGGTGTCGCATCGGCGCCGTCGAAGCCCCCCGGTCCTCCGTCGACGATCATCAGCACCGGCACCCGCGTCACCGTCGCCGTGCCGTCCGCCGTCTCGACACGTCGGACGTCCGCGTTGACCAGGACGGAGGTCGGTGCCATGTGATCGCCCTTGACCCGAGGTCGGGTCAGGCGGGGATCGGCGGTGACCTCGACCTCGGCGGTCACGGTGGCATACTCCCGGGCCAGCCCCGGCACCGGACCACGCCGCAGGTCGGCCCCGTGCAGTCCGGCGGATACGGCGGCAGCGGCGATGCAGAGCAGCATGGCGGCGACCGCGGTACGCGACGAGGTGAGGCGCATGGGTGCCTGACCATCGCGCCCACCGGCTCCCCCGACCAGGAGCCCGCCGCTTCCCCGGAGCAGGAGCCCGCCACCTCCTCGTAACAGGAGAAGTACGCCTGCCGCGACCAGGCACGCGACCGCCGCAACGGCCACCCACACCTGTGGGGCGTCCAGCATCAGTGCCGCCGTCGCCCAGGCGGCGAGCGCGGGCGGCACGAGTCGGAGGTCCGTCGGTCCTTCCTGGCGGGGGTGGGCGGCGCCGAGTCGTCTGCCGGACGCGGCGTGTACGGCGGCGCGTGCGGGCGCGAGGTCGGGTGAGTCGACGTCGTGCCCCTCGGCCGTGCGGGATTCCGGGGGCTTCATGGCCGTACCCGATTCCGTAGATCGGCGAAGCGGCGGTCGCCGATGCCGTTGACCTCACGCAGCTCGTCCACCGAGCGGAACCCGCCGTGCTGGGTGCGGTAGTCGATGATGTGCTGGGCCAGCACCGGGCCGACGCCGGGGAGGGTGTCGAGCTGCTCGACGGTGGCCGTGTTGAGGGAGACCGGCCCGGCAGGTGCCGCGCCAGGGACCGCCGCACCGCCCGAGCCCGGACCCGGCGCTGCCCCGGGAGGGGCGGCTGGACCGCCGACGATCACTTGCTCGCCGTCCACCAGGAACCGGGCCCGGTTGAGGCCGTCGGTCTTCGTGCCCGGCCGCACGCCACCGGCCGCGCGCAGGGCGTCGGCGACACGTGAACCCGCCGGCAGGCGATGGATTCCCGGCTCGCGCACCTTGCCGCTGACGTCCACCACGATCTCCGCCGCGGCGGTGCCGCCGGCACCCTGCGCCCCCGCCGCCGACGCACCCGCCAGGGGCTCCTCACCCGACTCACCTCCCCCGTACGAGGCCGCCGCCCGCACCACCTCGGGCGCCCGGACGGACTGTGTCCGGCCGGCCCAGAAGTGCTGCACGGCGAACCCGGCGGCGAGGACGAGCACCACGGTGAGCGCGACCAGGCTGCGCCGTTCCAGCCCGCACCTCGCCTGCAACCACACCGGCATCCGCTCCCGCAGAGCCGGCCCGACCCGCGCCCGCCAGTCCCCGACGCCCACGTCACCGGCCCGGCCATGAGCCCCGTCACCGGCAACCGGGGTGACCTCGACACCGGCCCCGCGACCGACGCGGGGAGCAGCCCTGTCACCGGCCCCGCGACCAACCCTGGGATCACTCCCCTGCCCGGCCCCGCCAACCGCGCCGACATCCGGCACGTCCGGACCCGGCCCCGCATCACCGCGCACGCCACCCGAGCGCACCGCCACATCAGAACCCGGGCCACCCGAGGCCCCGCCCCAACCGCGGTGCCGTTCCTCCACATCCCCGGCCGGGCGAGCCCTCGGCGTGTCCCGCCGGTCCGCGTACGGTTCGCCAACACCAGCCCGCTGGGCGCGCTCCTCCCCGGCCCCCGCTCCGGGGCCGTATTCGTCCCCCGGTGGCGGATCCGCTCCCGACTCCCCCCACTCCCCGGCCCGTTCGGCGAAAATCACCTCCGCCCTGCGCCTCAGCTCCTCCGCCGACGCGCGGCGCTGCCGAGCCCGCTGCCGGACATGCATGCGTCGTCGGTGGCGGGCGCGGACGTCGGAGTCAGGGCCGCGACCCGGGCCGCTGGTTGCCGTCGTGGTGTGTGTGCGTGATCGAAGTGCCATGCGACGAGGATCGGACACTCCGCCCCACCCGCGATGATCTTGCTCAATTCCCGGGGATTACCGCCCAGTTGTGGATAACCAAGCCACTCACACGAGTGACTCACCCACCCGAAACTCACCCACCCGAAACGCCCTCCACCGCAGCCAACGCGAGGGCCGCCCCCCCTCCCCGGCCCTCCACCACGGCCCCACATCACCGCGGCGAAACCACAACCCCCAACAACCCAGGCCCCGTATGCGCCCCGATCACCGCCCCCACCTCACTCACATGCAGCTCGGCCAGCCCGGGCACCCGGGCCCGCAACCGGTCCGCGAGCGCCGACGCCCGGTCGGGGGCCGCCAGATGGTGCACCGCGATGTCGACCTGGGCGCTGCCCGCCCGGTCTGCCGCGATCTCCTCGAGGCGGGCGATCGCCTTGGACGCCGTCCGTACCTTCTCCAGCGGGCCGATCCGGCCGCCCTCCAACTGCAACAGCGGCTTCACCGCGAGCGCGGAGCCCAGCAGGGCCTGCGCGGCCCCGATACGGCCCCCGCGGCGCAGATAGTCGAGGGTGTCGACGTAGAAGTAGGCGGCCGTGCCCCCGGCTCGCTTCTCCGCGGCGGTCACGGCGTCGTCCACCGTGCCGCCCGTCTCCGCCGCCTCCGCCGCGGCGAGCGCGCAGAAGCCGAGGGCCATCGCGACCATCCCGGTGTCCACCACCCGCACCGGCACGGGCGCCTCGCGCGCCGCGAGGACGGCCGCGTCGTAGGTGCCGGAGAGCTCGGCGGACAGGTGCAGCGAGACGATGCCGGTGGCACCGGACTCGGCGACCTCGCGGTAGTGCTCCGCGAAGACCTCGGGGCTGGGGCGCGAGGTGGTGACGGGGCGTCGCTTCTGCAATGCCTGGGCGAGGGAACGGGTCGAGATCTCGGTGCCCTCGTCCAGTGCCTTGTCGCCCAGGACCACGGTCAGGGGTACCGCGGTGATGCCGTGACGCTCCATCGTCCGCGGCGGCAGGTAGGCCGTTGAATCGGTGACGATCGCGACATGGCGGGACATGAGCTGGAGGTTACCTGGCGTAGTGCCCGGGCGGCAGCCCGACCCCGCTCTGCATGTGCTGCCTTGACCGGATCAGCGCGTGGGCACGCGGGCTCAAGTCGTGCTCTCGGGGCGGGTCTTCTTCTGCCAGGGGTAGGTCGGGCGGGGCGCCGAGGGGGCGATGGCGGGCCGCGTCGGCTCCTCGGCCCGCTGCGGCTGGGGGGTGTCCGGCCACGTTTGCTCGGTGGTCGAGCCGGCCTCCGCGGTCGGGGCCTGTGGCCACGGCGGCGGCGTCGACGACGGACGTTCCGACGCCGACGGCGGCGTCGACGGTGATTCCGAAGACTCCGTCGTCTGCCAGTGCCGCAGGGCGCCGGACTCCATGTGGATCTGCGAGCTGAGGGTGTCCAGGTCGTCGTCGGCGAAGCGGCGTGCCCGGTCGCGGGCCGCCCACCGCAGGGAGTCCGCCGACTCGACGACGCGCTCGGTACGCTCACGCAGCTCGGGCAGCCGCTCGGCGAGCGTCGCGCGGTCCGGCTCGGACTCCAGGCGCCGCAGCTCGGCGTCCAGTTCGTGCCCGTGCGCGCTGAGGCGTTCGAAGAGGCCGAGGGACTCCTTGAGGGACTCGTCCTCGGCCACGCCCGCGTGCAGCGCGTCCTGGGTGGCCCGCATCGACGTGCGCAGCCTCAGCCGCAGCTGGGCGAGCTCGCCGGCCGGGCCCGGCTGGGCGAACGACTTGGCCCGCAGGGTGTGGTCCTCGACCGTGCGCCGGGCCTGGGTAATGGTCTCGTCCACGCGGCGCTTGGCGGCGCCGACCACCTTCACCGTGGCGTAGGCACCGAGCACCACGAAGAGTACGCAGAGCAGGGCCACGACTGCGATCACTGCCTCCACGAACTCCTCCTCGGGCCGGTCGCGGCACACGCCGCTACACACTCTTCAACGGTAAACGCAAAGGGCAGGCCCGGAGTTCCAGCAGAACCCCGAACCTGCCCGTAGGGGATCACCCCGAGCCGAGATCATCCCGAGCCGACGGCCACGCTCAGGGCAGCCCCGAGCCACCCGCCGCACTCACTCACGGCAGCCCCGAGCCGCCCGCGGCGCACTCGCCGTATGCCCCGTCCTACGCCGGAACGATGTTCACCAGCTTCGGCGCCCGCACGATCACCTTCCTGATCCCGGCCCCGTCCAGCGCCGCCACGACCTTCTCGTCGGACAGCGCGACCTTCTCCAGCTCCTCCTCGGAGATGGCCGGCGAGACCTCCAGGCGGGCCTTGACCTTGCCCTTGATCTGCACGACGCAGGTCACGGTCTCGTCGACGACGTACGCCGGGTCGGCCACCGGGAAGTCCTGGTGCACCACCGAGTCCTCGTGCCCCAGCTTGCGCCACAGCTCCTCGGCGATGTGCGGGGCCAGCGGCGCGATCAGCAGCACCAGCGACTCGGCGACGGAGCGCGGCACCGCGCCGCCCGTCTTGGTCAGGTGGTTGTTCAGCTCGGTGACCTTGGCGATCGCCGTGTTGAACCGCATGCCTTCCAGGTCGCCGCGCACGCCGTCGATCGCCTTGTGCAGGGCACGCAGCGTCTCCTCGTCGGGCTCGGCGTCGACGACCGTGACCTCGCCGGTCGTCTCGTCGACGACGTTGCGCCACAGCCGCTGCAGCAGCCGGAACTGGCCCACCACCGCGCGCGTGTCCCACGGACGGGACACGTCCAGCGGGCCCATCGCCATCTCGTACAGCCGCAGCGTGTCGGCGCCGTACTCCGCGCAGATCTCGTCCGGGGTGACCGCGTTCTTCAGGGACTTGCCCATCTTGCCCAGCAGTCGGGAGACCTTCTCGCCCTGGTAGTAGTACGCGCCGTCGCGCTCCTCCACCTCGGCGGCCGGCACCGCGATGCCACGGCTGTCACGGTAGACGTAGGCCTGGATCATGCCCTGGTTGAACAGCTTGTGGAACGGCTCCGCCGAGGAGACGTGGCCCAGGTCGTACAGGACCTTGGACCAGAAGCGGGCGTACAGCAGGTGCAGCACGGCGTGCTCGGCGCCGCCGACGTACAGGTCGACACCGCCGTGCGGCCGGCCCTCGCGCGGGCCCATCCAGTACTGCTCGATCTCCGGGTCGACCAGCTGCTCGCTGTTGTGCGGGTCCAGGTAGCGCAGTTCGTACCAGCAGGAACCGGCCCAGTTGGGCATGGTGTTGGTCTCACGCCGGTACCGCTTCGGGCCGTCGCCCAGGTCCAGCGTGACGTTGACCCACTCCTCGTTGCGCGACAGCGGCGTCTCGGGCTGCGTGTTCGCGTCGTCCGGGTCGAAGGTCCGCGGGGAGTAGTCCTCGACCTCGGGCAGCTCCAGCGGCAGCATCGACTCGGGCAGCGCGTGGGCGATGCCGTCCTCGTCGTAGACGATCGGGAAGGGCTCGCCCCAGTAGCGCTGGCGGCTGAACAGCCAGTCGCGCAGCCGGAAGTTGACGGTGCCCTCGCCGATGCCCTTGTGCTCCAGCCACTCGGTGATGCGCGCCTTGGCCTCGGCGACGCCCAGACCGTCCAGGGAGATGTCGTCGTTGGACGAGTTGACGATCTTCGCCTCGTACGACGTGAAGGCGTCGTCCCACGTGGAGGTGTCGGTGCCCCGGCCGTCGGTCGGCTCGACGATGCAGGGGATCGGCAGCTCGAAGGCGCGCGCGAACTCGAAGTCGCGCTGGTCGCCCGCCGGGACGGCCATGATCGCGCCGGTGCCGTAGCCCATCAGGACGTAGTCGGCGATGAAGACCGGGACCTTCTCGCCGTTGACCGGGTTGGTCGCGTACGAGCCGATGAAGACGCCGGTCTTGTCCTTGGCCTCGGCCTGGCGCTCGACGTCGGACTTGGCGGCGGCCTGCGCGCGGTAGGCGGCGACGGCCTCGGCGGGAGTCGCATGACCGCCGGTCCACGCCTCGTGGGTGCCCTCGGGCCAGGTGTCCGGCGTGAACTTCTCCACCAGCGGGTGCTCGGGGGCCAGCACCATGTAGCTCGCGCCGAACAGGGTGTCCGGGCGCGTGGTGAAGACCGTGATGCGCTCGCCGTCGATCGGGAAGTCGACGCGGGCGCCCTCGGAGCGGCCGATCCAGTTGCGCTGCTGCAGCTTGATGGCCTCGGGCCAGTCCAGCTCCTCCAGGTCCTCCAGCAGCCGGTCGGCGTAGGCGGTGATGCGCATGTTCCACTGGCGCAGCTTGGCCTTGAAGACCGGGTAGTTGCCGCGCTCGGAGCGGCCGTCGGCGGTGACCTCCTCGTTGGCCAGGACGGTGCCCAGGCCGGGGCACCAGTTGACCGGCGCGTCCGAGGCGTACGCCAGGCGGTACTCGCCCAGGATGTCGGCGCGCTCGGCGGCGGCCAGCTCGCTCCACGCGCGCGTGGAGCGGTCAGCGCTGCCGTCGGCAGCCGGTACGGCGCGCTCCCCGGACTCGAACTCGGCGATCAGCTCGGAGATCGGCCGGGCCTTCTTCGCCTCGTCGTCGTACCAGGAGTTGAAGATCTGCAGGAAGATCCACTGGGTCCACTTGTAGTAGTCCGGGTCGATCGTGGCGAACGACCGGCGCTTGTCGTGGCCCAGGCCCAGCCGGCGCAGCTGGGCCTTCATGTTGACGATGTTGGCCTCGGTGGACACGCGCGGGTGCGTGCCGGTCTGCACGGCGTACTGCTCGGCGGGCAGGCCGAAGGCGTCGAAGCCCAGGGTGTGCAGGACGTTGTGGCCGGTCATGCGCTGGAAGCGCGCGAAGACGTCGGTGGCGATGTAGCCCAGGGGGTGACCGACGTGCAGGCCCGCACCGGAGGGGTACGGGAACATGTCCATGATGAACTTCTTGGGCTTGGCGACCAGCTCCGCGTCGCCCGCCAGGTCGCCCTTGGGGTTCGGCGCCGCGTAGGTGCCGTCGGCGTCCCAGAAGTCCTGCCAGCGTGCCTCGATGTCGGCTGCCATGGCGGCCGTGTAGCGGTGCGGCGCGACCACCTCGGCGGTGGCAGCGGGGTTCGTCTCGCTCATGATCCTCAAAGCTCCATCGATCGTCTCTGCCGGCGGCCGCGTTTCCCAAGAAACGAAAAATCCCCTCGCACAGGAGGGGACGCCGCGCCGATTCCGACCATCCGATTCGCCCGGTGGTCGGGACTGATCAGCGCGGCCCGCTAAGCAGAAGGCGTACGGCACGCATGGCGCCAGGGTACCGCAGCGCCGGAGCGGGTCGCGACGTGCTTTCGGTGGGTGTGGCGCGTGAACAACGGCGCCGCCGATTCCGTACCTGAGAGTTGTGAAGAGATCGAAAAGCTGAACCAAGTTCAACTATTACCTGGCGTAACAGCCACTAAGGGACATCGCGCGCCCCGCCGGGCTCGTGGACAACAACGCAATAACTCAAACGCCGTACCCGTCGGTATGGAGCCACTTAGAGTGCGGCAGCGGGACCGCTTTCCCGAACCGTTCGGAGTTGCCCCCATGAACCCTCGTCCTCACAGCAGCGCACCCCCCGGGCCGGGTCCCTCGGCACGGGCGGCGGCGGCCGCTGACATTCGGTCATCCATACCTCTCCTCGTCATGTCGGGAGGCACGTCGTGACGACGGAACCGTTCGACCCGGATGACGGCACGATGGACGACGCATTCCTGGAGTTCCTCAACTTCGGTGCCGGCGTCCTGTCCCTCGTCTGCCTCACCTGCTCGGTGATCTGGGGACTGGTCGCCCAGGACCGCATGATCCTCAACACCCGGCAGCGGATCACCGCACAGGCCGTTCACCGGGTGACAGCGGTCGCCTCGATCGCGTTCCTCCTAGTGCACGTCATCGCGAAGCTGGCGCTGGAGCACACCAGCTGGATCGCCGCGGTGATCCCCTTCGGTCTTCTCATCACGGGCGGTGATCAGTTCGCCGGCACCGCCTTCCTGATCGGCCTCGGCACCCTGGCCGGCATGCTCATGATCTTCGTCGGCATCACCGGCGCGCTGCGCAACCGCTTCGCCTCCCCGGCGCCGGTCGCGGCGCGCTGGCGAGCGATGCACATGCTGGCCTACCCGGCCTGGTGCGCGGCGCTGATCCACGGACTGTTCGCCGGCCGCCCGGCGGCGACGTTCTTCATGGTGTGCTACCAGCTGTGCGTCGTGGCGGTCGCCGCCGCCCTCGCCCTGCGCGCGGCACCGCGCCCGGTCAAGCGGAAGGTCGCCGACCGGATCGCCCGGCTCATCGGCAACGGCGAGCCCGCGGGCCGCGAGGAGCTGGAGGCGAGCAGGGCCCGGTCCGCGGAGTCCGCGCTGCCAGGCTACGAGGGGAGGGGGAGGCGGTCGAGGCGAGCCGACTCGACGGGCTCCCAGCCCCGGGCGACACCCTCGGCCGACCCCCTGTACCAGGCTCCCCCGCCCCCCGCGCAGGAGCCCGTGTCCGGCTTCGCGGCCGCCTACCGCGCGGTCTCCGGGCCCGCACGCGCGCGGCAGCCCTTCGGGGCCGACCAGACCTCCCGTACGGACCTGCCGCTGGACCTGCAGCCGACGGAGGCGATCCCACGCGTCGACGGCGGCGTCAGCGGCAGCACGGGCAACTGGCCGATCCCCTCCCCGCCCCCCGTCGGCGAGGCGCCCCCCTCGGCCTACGACCCGCTCAACGACACCGGATACAACATCCCGGTCTATGGCAATTCAGGCGGCTCGGGCTATGGCTCGAGTGATGTGTACGACACCGCTGAGACGAACGCGGTCTTCGGCACGTACAACCAGAACGACACGTACAACAACAGCGGTCCCGCCACTGAAACACTGCCCGGTGCCTCCTACGACTTCGACGCACCGGGTTCGGGCGAACCTTGGAACACGCCTTCCGGAGGCTTTAAGTGAACGAGGCCCTGCCCGACGTACCCGAAGTCCGCGTGGTCGGCCTTCCCCAGCTCACGTCGGGCTTCGACCTTGTCGAAAGGCTCGATCTGCCCATGCATCTGAAGGTGCACGGGCCGCTCGAACCGATGGGCGGCGAGCAGTTGGCCAAGCTCGCCGAGAACATCAATCTGAAGGGCCGCGGCGGCGCGGGATTCCCCTTCCACAAGAAGCTGCGCTCGGTCGCCGAGTCCGCGATCAAGCGCGGCGTACGTCCGGTCGTCGTGGTCAACGGCAGCGAGGACGAGCCGGCCTGCCGCAAGGACACGGTGCTGATCAACCGTGCCCCGCATCTCATCCTGGACGGCGCCCTGCTGTGCGCCGAGGCCCTGGGTGCCCGCACGCTCGTGGTGGGGGTCACCCGGGAGTCCACCCAGCGCTCCATGGAGGCCGCCCTCGCCGAACGCGGCCTGAGCAACAGCCGTAGGTCCGCGCTCCGCGCGTTCGTGCAGCGCAACCCGGTGCGCATGGTCACCGGCGCCGCCGCCTCCCTGATCCGCTCCATCGACGGCGGCCCGGCGATCCCGCCCGGCCGCAAGGTCAGCGCCTCGCAGAACGGCGTCGGCGGCGCCCCGACCCTGCTGTCCAACGCCGAGACGTTCGCCCAGCTCGCGATCGCGGCCCGCATCGGCCCGGAGCGCTACGGCAACACCGGCCTGTACGACGAGCCGGGCACCGTCATGCTCACGGTGTCCGGCGCGGTCGCGCGCCCCATGGTCATCGAGGTGCCCACGGGGGTGCCGCTGCGCTACGTCCTCCAGCTCGCCGGCGCCCCGCCCGTCCCGCAGGGCGTGCTGACCGGCGGCTACCACGGCAAGTGGATCGACGCGGCGACGGTCAACGAGGCGATCGTCTCGCGCAACTCCCTGGACGCGGTGGGCGGTTCACTGGGCGCCGGCGCCATTCTGCCGATCACTCAGGAGACCTGCCCGCTGGGCGAGTCGTTGCGGGTGGCGCAGTGGCTGGCCGAGGAGAGCGCGGGGCAGTGCGGCCCCTGCTACCTCGGTCTGCCGGCCGCCGCGCGCGGCCTGGAGGAGATCCTCAACGGCGGTGGCCCCGCAGCCCTGGAGGCGCTCAAGCAGGTCGCGAAGAACGTCAAGCGGCGCGGCGCCTGCTCGCACCCGGACGGCTCCGCGATGTTCCTGGAGTCGACCATCAAGGCGTTCACCGACGACCTCGCGGCGCACGTCCTCGGCAACGGCTGCGGACGGCCCGTGGAGGGCGTCCTGCCCCTCTTCGAGGGCGGCAGGGCCCCGACGGGCATCCCGGGCGGCGAGTCGGAGGAGAACGGCCCCAGCCGCCAGAAGATCTACGTCGACTGGACGTTGTGCCGCGGCCACGGCCTGTGCGCGGACATCCTCCCGGAGGTCTTCCAGCTCGGCGCCGACGGCTTCCCGACCGTCGCCCAGGCGAAGGTGCCCCGCTACGCCGAGGCCAAGGCCCTGCGCGCGGTGCGCCGTTGCCCCGCCCTCGCCCTGCGCATCGAGGAGGACACGCGCGCGCAGGACTCGTCCCGCAGCAACCTGCCCGTCCTCTCCCAGGGCCGCGGCAGGCGCGCACTGGGGCGCGGCAACTGAGCACGCGCGCGTGAAGGGGCCGTCCGGGTTCGGACGGCCCCTTTTCAACGGCCCCTGGGACCACGGGTCTCAGCTGCGAAAGACCCCTCCGGGCAAACGAAAGATCCCGCCGGATCGACTGACCCGGCGGGATCTTGCTGTGGAGCTAAGGAGAATTGAACTCCTGACCTCCTGCATGCCATGCAGGCGCTCTACCAACTGAGCTATAGCCCCGTGCTTTGGTCCGCCCGGTTTCCCCGGCGGCGACGCCAACATTACCGGGCGAGCGGCGCAGCACCAAATCGTTTCCCGGCCGGTGGCGTGCGCGCCTGCCGCGGCCACACGCCACAGGGTCCCGATGGGCATGAACTACGCCAAATCGGCGCCCCATTGGCGGCACGGCCCCCAGGGACGCCGACGGGCGTCAAGCGGTGACGAAGGAATAGAAGCGCTTGAGTGTGCAGTGTTCCTCGAGGAGGCGCCCGTAGATCGGCTCGCCCTCGAGTTCACGGTAGGTCTCGATCGGGTCGCCTTTTATGATCAGCGCCCGCGCGCATTCCTCACACCAGTACTGGTAGTCGGAGTTCACCGGTTCCATGTCACGGACGATCGGCGTTCCGCTGCCGCACCAGTCGCACTTTCGCCTGTGTGCACCCATCGATCAGCTCCAGCTGTGGCCGCAGGCCGTGCACACGTAGGAAATTCCGCCGTTGTCACCGAGGAGCTGGGCGACATGGGCGGAGCCGCAGGAAGGGCAGCTGAGGCGGGTGATCGTATCCCGTGTCAACGCTGCTTCGAAGAGGTGACCGACCTCTTCGAGGATGCTCGCAGGCATCACTACTCCCTCCCGTCGGGCCGCGCCCCCTTCCGGCCGTTTGATTCTGCCACGGCCGGACCAATACGGTCAGCGACGCCTCAGTACCAGTCCGGACACGGCGGCCCTCCACGGCCGTAGGAACCGTGCGAGCACGCACCCCGAAGCGCCTCATGAGAGGTATACGCCTGGCGGGGCCAAGTCACTCAAGCCGAACCGGAACAGTTCGGCGCGGACCGGTGCCGCGCGCGAACCGGAGGTGCGAGCCCGGCCGTTGATCCGGGCACCCGCCGTGGATACCAGAAGATCCCGCCGATCGAAGCGATCGGCGGGATCTTGTTGTCTCGCTGTGGAGCTAAGGAGAATTGAACTCCTGACCTCCTGCATGCCATGCACGCGCGCTAACAACAGAGCTAAAGCCCCGAGGTCCGGCCCCCCC